>WRJV01000001.1 GCA_009778415.1 Clostridiales bacterium
TTGTCTTCAGGTGACACACGGGCAAACACTGAGTACTGGGCTACGTTTTCGATCAGTTCCTCGTCGCTCATCTCAGCCAGCTCAAGACCTGAGAGCACCTTGTCGCCTTCGGAAAGCAGCCCTATCTGCCTGGCGATCGCGCCTGCCGTGGCTACGTGGTCGCCGGTTATCATTACGGTGCGTATTCCGGCGTTTTTCGCCGTGGCGATGGCAGGGGCGCATTCCATTCGGGGCGGGTCTATGATGCCCACTATCCCATCGAAATCAAGGCCATCTTCAACTTCGCCCAGATTGCCGTCTGCCGGAAGCTCGTCAATGTGCTTGCTCCCAAGTGCTATGATCCGCAAGGCGTCTTTTGCGAACAGGTCGTGGATTTCATGGCGCCTGTCTGTTGCGTCTTGCCCGTTATCTGCGAATGGCACCCTGTCGAACGCCCCTTTGGTGAGGACGAGAAAGCCGCCGCCCGGGTCTTTGTGTATCGTGGTCATCATCTTGCGCTCTGAGGAAAATGAGATTTCTGAAACGCGCGGGTATATTCTTTCCAATTCGGCTTTGTCCATGCCCTTTTCTCCGAGCAGGCGGATTATGGCTGTTTCGGTAGGGTCGCCGATGATTTTCACTGTGCCGTCAGGCTGAGTTTCGGCAGCAGCGTTGCAGGCAAGCGCAAATTCGCTGAGCAGCATCATCTGATCGACTGAAAAATCAGCGGAGTCGGCAAAGGGTTCACCGCTTTCCTGCCACAGGCGCTTGATTGCCATGCGGTTTTGCGTGAGGGTGCCGGTTTTGTCAGTGCATATGACGGACGTGCTCCCCAGCGTCTCAACTGCCGGCAGCTTCCTTATCAACGCGTTTTTCTCTGCCATCTCAGTCACGCCGTGGGAAAGGGAGAGCGTGACGATGAGGGAGAGCGTCTCGGGCACAGCAGCGACGGCGAGTGACACTGCGACGAATATCATCTGCCACAATTCAGCGCCTCGCAGAAAGCCTATCCCGAACATCACAAGGGCAGAGATCACAGCTACAAGGCTGATAGTCTTTCCGATGTTGTCGAGCCTGGTTTGAAGGGGCGTCTTGAGCTTTTGCGTATTGTTCAGGTACCCTGCGATGTGCCCCATCTGCGTGTTCATACCAGTTGCCGCAACGATTGCCTTTGCCCGCCCTGCCGTTACGAGGCAGCCGGAGAACACCATGTTGGACTGGTCGGCTATGGCAGTTTTGCCTGGCAATTCAATTTCTGCGTCCTTCTCAGCTGGGACGCTCTCGCCTGTCAGGGCAGATTCGTCCACTGAAAGGTCGTTGCTCGAAAGAAGGCGCGCGTCAGCCGAGATCAGGTTGCCTGTTTTGAGCAGCAGTATGTCCCCAGGCACGATGTCGGCCGAGTCGATTTCCTGCTGCATGCCACCGCGCACCACTAAGCTAGTGGGGCTGCTCAGGCTTTTCAGCGCAGCCAGCGATTTTTCAGCGCTTCTTTCTTGCGTTATCGCGAGCACCATGTTAAGCGCAACGATGCTCATAATTACTATGAATTCTACGAAACCTTCACCGTGGTGCATCCCCGTAACCAGCGACAGCGCAGCGGCAAACATTAAAATGATCGTGGAAACGTCCCGCAGGTTGTGAAGAATCTTTTTCCCGACACCTTCTGGCTTCTGTTCCTCAAACTGGTTTTTCCCGTGTTTCAGCTTTTCGGCTGCTACGCCCGGCGAGAGGCCGGTTTCAATGTCAGACCCGAGTTCGGCAACCAATTCTGACCTGTTTTTTTCATACCAATCAATCATTTTACCACCCCACGTTCATAAATGTAACTTTATTGTAACACAAATACATGCAATGTGAAATATAGAAACGCGTATTTGCAAAAGGTGTGGAAATCAGAACTGAAAAGTGGTATCATAGCAATAGAATAAAATAAGAGGGGCAGCGATGGAACAATATCAGAAATACATAAGGAATTTTTGCATAATCGCGCATATCGACCACGGCAAATCAACGCTCGCCGACAGGATAATAGAGTCTACGGGGCTGGTTTCGCACAGGGACATGCGAGAGCAGTTTTTGGACAACATGGAGCTTGAAAGGGAGAGGGGCATCACCATTAAGCTTCAGACGACAAGGATAACGTACAAGGCAAGGGACGGCAACGAGTACATTTTCAACCTCATCGACACGCCGGGGCACGTGGACTTCACTTACGAGGTATCGAGGAGCCTTGCCGCTTGCGAAGGGGCGGTGCTCATAGTCGACGCTACCCAAGGGGTGGAGGCGCAGACCCTCGCCAACGTGTACCTGGCTCTTGACGAGAACCTCGAAATACTGCCTGTGCTGAACAAGATCGACCTTCTGAGTGCAAGGCCGGACGAAATCAAGCTTGAGATTGAAGACATCATTGGCATAGACGCCCACGAAGCCCCTTTGATATCCGCCAAGGAAGGCATCGGCATCGAGGAGGTGCTGGAGCATGTGGTCAGGGACGTGCCGTGCCCGAGGGGGGATCCGGACGG
>WRJV01000002.1 GCA_009778415.1 Clostridiales bacterium
TGCCGGTGGTCGACCCCGGAAGCGACGACATCGACATAAACGATTTAAAGGAAGCCTTCGTCGCTGAAGGGACGATGATCAACTCGGGCATTATCAACGGCATGAACAGCACGGACGCCATAGCAAAGATCACAGACTATCTGGAAGAAAAATCGCTGGGCACCCGTGCAGTGAACTACAGGCTCAGGGACTGGCTCGTTTCTAGGCAAAGGTACTGGGGGACCCCAATCCCGATGGTTTATTGCGATTCTTGCGGATGGGTTCCGGAAAAAGAAGAACGCTTGCCGGTGATGCTGCCCACCGACGTGGAGTTCACAGGGAAGGGCGAGTCGCCGCTGGCGACCAGCAAGACGTTTGCGAAAACCGCCTGCCCCAAATGCGGAAGAAGCGCCACAAGGGAGATGGACACCATGGACACGTTCCTCGATTCGTCATGGTACTTCCTGCGGTACTGCGACGCCAGGAACGAAGACCAGGTTTTCGACAAAGGCAAAGAGCAGTACTGGATGAACGTAGACCAGTACATCGGCGGCGTGGAACACGCGATCCTTCACCTGCTGTACGCCAGGTTCTTCCAGATGGCGCTGTTCGACCAGGGTTGGACCAGCAAAGAGGAGCCATTTGAAAACCTGCTCACCCAAGGGATGGTCATAAAAGACGGCAAGAAAATGTCCAAATCTATCGGCAACGTGGTTTCGCCGGACGACATCATCGAAAAATACGGTGCAGACACGGCACGGCTGTTTATTTTGTTCGCATCGCCGCCTGACCGCGAGCTCGACTGGTCCGACGCCGGGGTAGAAGGGGCGTCCAGATTTTTGAACAGGGTATACAGGGCGGTTTACGACATGGCCGAATCGGTGAAAGACGTGCGCCCGGAGTATGAGCCTGTCAGCGAAGCGGACAAATCTCTCGCGCTGGTCATGAACGCGTCGGTTAAAAAAGTGACGGAAGACGCGGGCGGAAGGTTCAACTTCAACACTGCCATAAGCTCGATAATGGAATTCGTCAACGAGCTCTACAGGTACAAGGAGAAAGGCGACGTCAACAAAGGCCTAGTGAAAAGCGCACTTGAGAATTTGGTGCTGCTGCTCGCCCCGATGACCCCCCACATATGCGAAGAAATGTGGGAACACCTTGGAAAAACTGAGCCCCTGTTTCGGGCATGCTGGCCGGAATACGACGAAAACGCGCTGGTACGGGACGAAATTGAAATAGTTATCCAGCTTAATGGTAAGATTAAGGAAAAACTTAACATAACCGCCAACCTTGACAAGGAGCAATTTGAAAAGGCAGTCATGGAAAACGAGAAAACCAAGCTATTGTTGGAAGGCAAAAGGGTCGTAAAAGTAATTGCCGTTCCAAACAAACTAATAAACATCGTAGTCAAGTAAGAACGGAGAATTTATGAAAAAAAACAAAAGAACGAAGGGAACGCAAGATCCTCTGAAAATTATTCCTGTGGGTGGCCTGAACGAGATCGGAAAAAACATGACCATCCTGGAATACAAGGACGAGATTTTGGTTGTTGACTGCGGCCTGTCGTTCCCTGAAGACGAAATGTACGGGATAGACATTGTCATTCCCGATCTTACCTATGTCATTAAAAACGCGCACAAGGTAAAGGGCATCTTCCTGACCCACGGGCACGAGGACCACATAGGTGCAATCCCGTACCTGCTGAAATCGATCAGCGTCCCGATCTACGGGACGAGGCTGACGCTGGGCCTTGTGGACAACAAGCTGAAGGAGCACAGGATAAAGGGGCAGCTGAACAATGTCAAGCCCGGTGACAAGGTGAAGCTAGGCTCTTTCGAGGTCGAAACGATCAGGATCACGCATTCGATTGCAGACTCACTGTGCCTATCCATCGAAACCCCCGCCGGATGCGTTTTCCATACGGGGGATTTCAAGATCGACTACACCCCTGTCGACGGGGAGCCGATCAATTTTTCCAAGCTTGCCGAAATCGGCGCAAAAGGCGTCACGCTGATGCTGGCAGACAGCACGAACGCAGTGCGGACAGGGTACACAGCCTCGGAAAAGACGGTGGGCACCACCCTGGGCAACATATTCAGAGGGTCCGAATCAAGGATAATAATCGCAACGTTTTCGTCCAACGTACACAGGGTGCAGAAAATCATCGACAGCGCAGTCATGTGCGGCAGAAAAGTCGCCATTTCCGGAAGGAGCATGGTCAATGTGGCCAACCTTGCCATAGAGCTGGGCTATTTAAAGATACCGGCGGGCGTTCTGGTAGACATCAATTCCATCAAGAACATCCCCGACCGTGAGCTTCTGATAATAACCACCGGAAGCCAAGGGGAGCCGATGTCGGCCCTGGCGAGGATGGCGGCCGCAGACCACAAGGCAGTGCAGATACGGAAAGGCGACATGGTGATTCTGTCCTCGACGCCGGTCCCGGGAAACGAAAAGACGGTGTCAAACGTGGTCAACAGGCTCTTTGAGCTCGGCGCGGAAGTGATTTATTCCGACGTGGCTGACATCCATGTGTCAGGCCACGCCTGCC
>WRJV01000003.1 GCA_009778415.1 Clostridiales bacterium
TTGTCTTCCATCAGCGTTGCCGGGCGGGTAAAGTCGTCAATGCTTGCGCCGACGACGACAAAACCAAACCCTCTCTTCGAGTACCCGTTATCCAGCGTCGGAGCGAACTGCCCCGTGTAATACGGTATTGCCGCTGCTGCATTGATCTTGTAAAGCCCGCTCCAGAGGATGTAAAACGAGCCGGAGCCGCCGTCTGCCGTCAGGTCCATCCAGCCAATGCACTGGGGCGCGTTGTTTAGGTACCGCCCGTCAAGCCCTACAAGGCCCTCCCGCGTCAGTTCGGCGGCAGGCTTCTTGTCCCTTGACTGGTTGTCAAACTGGGGGATGCCCGCCACGAAATCAGTCCAGTCTTCGATGCCGCTCGCCTGCCAGGCTTCGTAAATGGAGGCTTCAAGCCACGGGACCTGCCGCTTGCCCGTCTCCGGGTCGAAGCCGGTTATCGAATGGTGCCTCGGGTGGCAGATGTTTCGGCACTGGTAGTCCCAAATGAGCGCGTAGTTCCCCTCGTTCGCGCTTGGCTTTTCGACGTAGCGCTCGTCCATAGGGGTTATGTGGTCCGCGAATTCCATGATGTGGGCGTGGTTCAGGGCGAAGGTGACGTATCCGATTTTCTCGCCGTCCTCGCCGGCGACAGGGGTTGCCCACCGGATGATGCCCTCGAAGTGCTGCCCCTTTGGGTTTTCCCATCCCGCATACGCTTGGCCTTCGGGGTTGTAGTCGATCTCGTACCCGAGCTCGGCTGAAGCGTTTGCCACGTTTTCCGGCGTGTACATGCCGATGAAGTTTGAGGGCACGTATGCACCGATGACGTCGGACACGTAGATGTCCCCCACCTGCAGGCCTTTCAGGTCTTCAAAGTACGATTCTGCTTTGATGTAGGTGTTCTCTCTTATGGAAACGTTTTTTTTCGCCGAATCCAGCGGATAGTTTTTTTTGGTCGAGCCGCTTGGCACCACCTTGATGAGTTCGTTGCCTTCAAGGTCCACAAAGGTTATTTCGTCGTAGAGCGGCACGTACTTGTAGGTGAATTGCGTCGGCTTGAAGTAGTGAAAACCGTTCCTGTCGTTGTTTTCGTCGTTTTGCGACACGCCCCCCGCCCAAGCAGAGGGCGGCGTGCCCGCCGGCGGGGGCGGCTCTGCGAAGACCCACAGCTTGCCGTCGTAAAAAAGCCGTGCGTCGCGCTCGTCCACGACCCTGCCGGACTTTGATTCAACAAACCTGCGGTAGGCGCCTTCGGACGGGTCTATGCTGGACAAGTACCTGATGTCGTCGTCCCTGTAGTAGAGGAAGTCGGCGAGTTTTTTCGCCGTGTCGGTGGACAGGCGCTCTATGTTTTTCACTGCGCTTTCGTTGAGCGCAGCAATCGAATCGTTTACCGCTTCCCCTCTGAGGCTCCCGCCCAGCGACAGTATCTGGTTCCAAGCAATGAAAATGAGCGCGATAAGCGGCAAAATCATCACAAGCATAAAAGTGACTATCAGCTTTTTCAGCATGCCCATGTGAATTTTGTTCCATACGCGCTCAAAGAGCAAGTCGAACTTCCTTATTTTTTTATTCATCACGCCATTGAGAAATCTTGGTACATCGGGCCGCTTTTCTTCAATTTGAACTGGGCTATCAATTGCTGGAGCATGTCGGACTGCCCGTTCATTTCCTCCGACGCTGCCGCGCTCTGCTCAGCCGTTGCGCTGTTTTGCTGGACAACTTGCGCCACCTGGTCTATGCCGATGTTGATCTGCGATATGCCCGAGGACTGCTCTTCCGACGCCTTCGCTATTTCCGTTATGAGCTGCGTCGACTCGATTATTCCGGTTACGATTTCCTTTAGGCTCGATGCGGTTTCCCCGGCAATCCGTGAGCCGAGCTCGGCCTTTTCCATTGAATTCTGGATCATGGCACCGGTGTCCTTTGCGGCTTCTGCGCTCTTTGACGCCAGGTTGCGGACCTCTTCTGCAACGACGGCAAAACCCTTGCCGTGCTGCCCTGCCCGCGCCGCTTCCACCGCCGCGTTCAATGCGAGGATGTTGGTCTGGAACGCTATGTCGTCTATCGTCTTGATGATTTTGCTGATGCCAATGCTAGCCTCGTTGATCTCACCTACCGCCGCTATCATCTCGTCCATCTGCTGGCTGCCTTTTTCCGCGCTTTCCTTGATGGATTCAGACAACCTTGAGGTTTTAGTGGCAATTACGGCGTTCGCTTTGGTCCTTTCAGCTATTTCGGAGATGGAGCTTGACAGCTCCTCAATGGTCGCAGCCTGCTGGGTCGAGCCCTGCGCCAAGGACTGCGCGCCGTCTGCGACTTGAGTCGCGCCTGTGGACACTTGGCTGGCAGCAGCGTTGATTTCCCCGAACATTTCGTTGAGGCTGCTGAGCGTCTTACGCATGGAAACCCCCATCGTGTCTTTTTCAGACAGGACGACAACTTCGGCAGTCAAGTCGCCGCCCGCCAGTGTCTCCAGTTCTTCGCCCACTCGGTTCGTGTGTTTTATGAAGGAGGCGGCGGCTCCGATGCATTGGCCTATTTCGTC
>WRJV01000004.1 GCA_009778415.1 Clostridiales bacterium
CTCCCTCCCATGGACAATTATAACGTAAAAACAGACCCTGCGAAAGGGACGGTTATTTTTCAACTGTCCATTTTATAGGATCCATTTTATAGCTCCGTGCGGTTATTTCTTAACCAACCTAGGGGCTGACCGTTTGCCGGCAGCACCTCTTTATATAAAGATACTATATCCTGGTCCTGATGTCAAACTTTTTTTGCTTGGCCCTTTAGTGCAGCATGGGCTTTGCAGAATTGAATATAAACTAGCGAGGTCCCTTTACAAAATATTTTTTTGTGATTTAATATTATTGAAGACTATTTTTATTTTTGCAATATGGGAAGGAGATGGCAGCATGAGAATCCTTATCGTTGAAGACGACATCGACCTTTGCGGCATCATACAAGACAGGCTCAAACGGGAGGGCTATGAATCGGACGTTTGCCGAAGCGGCGGCGACGCAGTCTATTATGTTGGCCAAAATGCCTATGACCTGGTGCTTCTGGACAGGATGCTCCCTGAGCTGAACGGTACAGAAATATTAAAATACATGAGGAAGTCGAACATTCAAGCCCATGTAATAATAACGACGGCGCTGAACGGGGTCGGCGACAGGATAGCGGGCTTGGACGCCGGGGCAGACGACTACCTAGTCAAACCCTACGACATGGACGAGCTCCTAGCCCGCATCCGTGCCGTGAGCAGGCGCCCTGCAAAAATTGAGGCTGAATGCCTCTCCTTTGAGGACGTCTCTCTAAACCTTGCAAATTCAACGTTGGCTGGGCCTTTCGGAACCCGTGAGCTGTCAAGCCGCGAAGCCTCGCTTATGGAAATCCTCATGAAAAACCCGAACCATGTCCACAAGAGGGCAAACCTCATAGCCAAGGTGTGGGGGCCAGATACCGGCATCGAGGACGGAAACCTCGACAATTACATACATTTCCTGCGCAGAAGGCTAAAAGCCGTGAACAGCTCCGTCATCATAAAAACCGCAAGAGGGCAGGGCTACTCCCTTGAAGCAGAAAACAGCGGCGGCAAGGGGCGGGCAACATGAGCAATTCCATGGGAAAAGCCTTATATAGCATGAGGTTGCGCCTCGCTTTGGTCTGCGTAGTCACAACGGGCGTCCTGCTCTGCATCATGGCAGCCGTGCTTCTCCGGATATCTGAAAACCAGATGGGCCTGCAAAGCGACGCTGCGTTTCGGAACAGCGCCAATTCCATCGTGTACCGGCTTCAGAGCAGCAGGATAATCGACGACGCCTGGCTGTCGCAGATTGAGGCCGGAGGCAACCTGGTAGTCCATATCGAGGACAACACCTGCCCGATATTGTTCCGCGGCTCATGGCGCCCCGAAACAGACAGGAGCAGGCTTGTCAGCCTCGCTCACGAAAAAGCCCAGTCGGACTATCTGTTTGACGTAAAAAAAAGGCCGTATTCGGTGCTTGTAACTGACGAGGTCACCTTTGACATCAGGGGGGAGCACGGGGAGCTGTACAAAGTCTTCATCTCATTGATACCGAAAGACGAAGGTTGGCAAAGCCTGACTTTGCTGAAGGACCTTGAAAAAGACAATCAGACGAGGTTTCTGCTGCGGGTCTCGTTTTTTGCAGTTATTTTCGCATCCCTTGTGCTGCTTATGATATTCAGCCTCCTGTTTTCCAAGCGCGCTACGTCCCAAGTTGAGGAAGCGAACAAGAAACATGTGGAATTTATAGCTGCGGCTTCCCACGAACTCCGTGCGCCGCTTACTGTTGTCAAGGCAAGCGTTTCAGAAGCGGCAAAGGAGCAAAGCCCCGCGCAAACCAAAAAATACCAAGCGATTGCCGACCGCGAAATACGCAGGATGGCAAGGCTCATCGACGAGCTGCTGCTCCTCGCCAACGCGGATGCCCAAAAACTCACATTGACATCGGGAACCGTCGATTTTGACACGATTCTGACCGAACTGTACGAGAATTACGAGGTTATTGCCAAAAACAAGAACCAGCATTTGACGCTGTCGCTGCCGGACAACGCGCTTCCAATAATTGCCGGGGACAAGCAGCGGCTGGCGCAGGCTTTCACAGCGATGCTTGACAATGCCGTGTCCTATGCCCCTGAAAACGGCCATATCTCAATAGAGGCAAAAAAGAGCAGGCGGGCTTTGTCGATTCTCATATCTGATGACGGCCCTGGCATCCCGGACAGTGAAAAAGCCAGAGTCTTTGAAAGGTTTAAGCGAGCCGATTCTGCCCATGCGGACAAAGACCATTATGGCCTAGGGCTTTCTGTCGCGAAAGAAATTATCGAGATGCACAACGGAAAGATCGCCGTTTCGAGCTCTCCGTCCGGAGGGGCCCAGTTTACAGTCAGGTTTTTGGCCGTCATCAAGTAAAAACACATATTGAAGAATTCGCTAGTAAAAGTTGAAGCTGCTCCCAAGCCAAGTTGAAAGCAGCTCCCCTTATTTATGTCAAATGCATCTCATAAGACTATTTGGTGTAGTGGATGAACAGGTCGAGCAGGTCTAGCATGTCGATGATGCCGTCGTTGTTGACGTCGCACGTCTGAGCGGTGACGC
>WRJV01000005.1 GCA_009778415.1 Clostridiales bacterium
AGCTTCAGGGAAATACGGGAAACGGACAGGTACTACGTAGACAAGACGCTGGTGATACAGGACTTCATCGAGTTCGGCGACAAAGCTGCCCTCGTAATGAGGCCTCGGTGCTTCGGCAAGACGCTGAACATGACCACGATACGTGAATTCTTCGACATAACAGCAGACAGCAAAGCCATATTCGAGGGGCTCGCCATCATGAATACCAAGCACGCCAGCCAGATCAATTCGCGCCCTGTGCTTTACTTCTCTTTCAAAGACTGCAAGGCAGACACTGCAGAAGAAATGCTGTTTCACGTAGCCAAGGTCGTGCTGAAAGAATACGCGAAATACAACGTAGAGTTCAAGGGCAAGATGGACATGGAAAACTACTACTATTTCACCTTCAACATGATTTATGAAAAGCTCAGGAACCGCAACATAGACGAATGCTTGCTCGGGATATCTATTTCAGAGCTTGTGCAGGCAGTGCACGAGCACTACAAAATCAGGCCCATCGTCCTGATCGACGAGTACGACCAGCCCATACTGAGCTCGGTGGAGCACGGCTACCACGACGAGCTTTCGGATTTCTTTTCCGGGTTTTACGGCAGGGCGCTGAAAGGCCAGGACAGCCTGCACCAAGCACTGCTCACAGGCATCCAGAGGGTAGTCAATGGGAGCATCTTCTCTCAGCTGAACAACCTGATAGTGTACACTGTGTGCGACAAGCCCTATTCCCAGCACTTTGGCCTGACGGCAGGCGAAACCGGCGAGCTCCTGTCGGATTACGGCCTTGAGCTCTCAGGCGAAGTGAAGCAGAAGTACGGCGGGTACTTGTTCGCCGGCACGGAGGTTTACAACCCCGGGTCGGTGCTGCACTACGCAGACACGGGGGAACTTGACAACTACTGGATCAGCACACCCACCAGTTTACTTATCGGTAAGGCAATATCGGAAGCGGGCGGCCTGTTCCGCAAGAGCTTCGACAAACTGGTCGCAGAAGGCGCGGCAGAAGTCGGCGCCAACCTTCAGTGCTCGTTCCTGGAGCTCGCAGACGAAGACACGCTGTGGGGGCTTCTGATAAACTCCGGCTACCTGACGGTCACCAAAAGGGAAGTCGGGTTCACAGCAATGGCTGTGCGGATACCAAACGATGAGGTCCGGTCCGAGTTCTCGAAAATTGTAGCCGCAGGCAAGAAGCAGTGCGCCACCGCACAAGACGATACAAGCCTGAAGGAGGGTTGATTCATGCGTTACTATGTCATGGAACCGCCGGAAAACATGCAACTGCCCGCCGCAGCAAAAAGCGAGGGGGCAGATGTCGTTCAAACGTCTGGTTTGGACCGTTTCAGCGAAATTGATTATGATTCGCGCTGCGGTCTTATCAGCGACCGGATGAAATTGCTGATGGAGCGGTTTTTGCTCAGGTATGATTTTAAGCCAGTTGTGTTTCTGGACAGCTCAAACGGGGATCAACTGGTGTTTTGGAGGTTCAGCCCGGCCATTTACGAGGACTGCAGCCCCGAATTTCGGAACGACGGCATTGTGTCGCACGTTTCCTTTCCAAACAACGACGCGCCGATTGTTTTCACGGTGCGTTCGCCAAAGGGAGTGCGCTCAATCCTTGTGAGGATGGCGGTTGCCGAGAGCACCTTGCGGCGCAGCATATTGGGGTTGAAATTCACAAAAGTTTCAGATTAGGGATACACGGCGATGAAAAACAAACGGGACTACTATGACGTCCTTGGCGTGAAGAGGGATGTCAGCGAAGACGGGCTAAAGGCTGCATATCGCAAAATGGGCAAGAAATACCATCCGGACACTCACCCGGACGACGCCGACGCCGACGCAAAGATGCAAGAGATCAACGAGGCTTACGCTGTGCTGTCAGACGTGCAGAAGAGGGCAGACTACGACCGCAATGGCAGTTTGCCTCCCGAACACGGCAGCGCCCGGAAAGGCAGCGGGCCATTTTCCGGTGGATTCGGCGGGTTTGATGGGTTTGGGGGATCCGGCAGCACTGAGATAAATTTTGAGAATTTTTTCAGCGGGGCGTTCGGGGGCTTTTCAAGCGGCGCAGCAGGCGGCAAGGCGAAAGGCGAGCCAAAGCGTGGGCGCGACGTTTCTGCCAGCGTTGACATTGGGTATGGCGAGGCGATTTCAGGCACAAAGAAAGAGGTGTCGTTCAGTTTTGCCGAAACATGCGGATCGTGCAACGGGACAGGGTCTTTGGCAGAAGAAGCCGAAACCTGCAAACGCTGCAACGGAACAGGGCAAGAGCGCGTAACTACGCAAAGCGCGTTTGGAAAGATGACGAAGATAAGCGAGTGCCCTGCTTGCGGCGGCAAGGGCAAATTCAAAGCAGCCCCCTGCCAACGATGCGCCGGCAGCGGGTTCGTCAATTTGAACAAAAAAATTCTGGTTACAATCCCCAAAGGCATAAGGAGCGGCCAGGCTGTTTCAGTAAAAGGCATGGGCGAACCCGGCAAGCAGGGCGGCCCTCGCGGCAACCTGCTGGTTAAGGTGTTTGTGCATTGAGCCCCATCTGGGTTGCGGGCGATAGCCCGCGCTAGAAACTTGCGGACAAAAATCGCAAATAAAAA
>WRJV01000006.1 GCA_009778415.1 Clostridiales bacterium
GCAGGCAAGGGCCTTGTAGGCCTTAACGGGTTCAGCAACATGAACAACATCCTCTGGATCCATGCAGGAGACAACAGGTGGAGGGGCACAGTGACAATGGCTCTGCCTTCGGGGACTACGACGGGCCTGACCTCTGTCGCGCCTGTGGACATCGCGAAATTCGTCTACACGCCCAAGGGCTACGGCAACGCGACCATGAACCTGCTGTCCGCAAGGGCTGTCGTCAAGCTGGACGACACGACGAAATACATCTGGGCCCAAATCATGGACGAAGCTGCCACCACGATAGTCGCCAGGTCGAAGTACGACCTGAACAGGGACGGCACAGTTGACGCCCTGGACCTGGGCATCATGCTGCTGTACTGCGGCTTCAATGCGAACGCCCTCGGTTGGGACGACTTCATTAAAGTAAACGACATTTGGGGCAACGGCGTCCCGGCAAGCATGTGCGACGTGAACGGCGACGGCACGATCGACATGCTAGACCTGCTAGACCTGTTCATCCACTACACCAAATAAAAAGTGACAAAAGGGGGCGGTTCCTGTGCCACGGGCACAGGAACCGCCCTTATTCAGTCAAAAAAAAACGAAAACCCCGTTCAGTGCGGTTGCACTGCAAGGACTGCCGCCAGATAATCGTCGATGCAATTTGAAATCCTTGAAAGGACAAAAGACTTGGCGTCGTTTCGGATCTTGCCCGCATGGACGAGGCTTGCTTGGACGGGCATGTACTGGGACAGCACTGAATACGGTATCTGAACCTTGCTCAAGTTGCCGAGCAGCCTGCTTGCCGCACCCGCCACCTCTGCTTTTGAAAAATAGTACCTGCACCTGTCAGAAAGGCTGAACCTGCGGAGGAGCTTCTTCTGCTCCTCGCTACCGAAATAATAGTTTTCCCAGTTTCCGGGTTCCCCAAGCATGGCATCTTCAAGCGCCAGGGAAAAACCGCTGAGGCTTTCCGCGCACCCGTCCAGCAATTCCTTTTCTATCATTTCCAACGCGAAAAGCGCCTCCCTCTGGTAGAAAGTCAGCGCCGGCCCGACTTTGAGTATCTTTATGCCGTCCTCAACCATTTCCTTCAGCTTGCCTGCCGTCTGGTAATCCGTCGAATGGCCTTCAAAGCATATGCCAGGGTAGTCCGCAAGCGCAAGGCACAGGTCGCGCGCCTTGCGGCGGTCGTAATGGGTCACGTGCATGTCGGAGAACTCCACGCCGGGCTGGACTACAAAAGCAACTACGTCCTGCCAGATTTCGTCCATCCCGTTTCGTAAAAACATGTCAGAGAAGCAGTCATGCACCTCCCTGAACGCTTTTGCAGAAGTGACGCTGACGTCCTCCTCTTCTGCAGTTCCCCCCGGCACGGGCACTTCGCTCCCCAGTACGAAAGCGTACTCCCGCCCCCTCTGCTTTGATTTCAGTGCAGTCCCCGCAAGCGCCAAAGCCCTTGCGGCAATCGTTTCGTCGCTGAGCTTATGGCCGGAGTCGTCGCTCCCAAGCCGCATGCTGGTGTCAATGTGAATCTTTGTGAACCCCGCCTGAACAAACTCTGCTATCAAATCTGCCGATTTCTTCATCGCTGAGCCTTCGCTTTCGTTGCGCCATGGGAACGGGCCAAGGTGGTCACCTCCCAGCACCACCTGCTCGCGGCTGATCCCGACAGCGTCCGCGATGCCGTGTACCTTCCCTGCAAAATCGCTGGCCCGCATTCCGGTGTAGCCGCCGAATTGGTTGACTTGGTTCGCAGTCGCCTCAATCAGTGCGACGGTGCCCGTTTCTTTCGCGCGCAATAGCGCCGCCTCTATCACAAAATCGCTGGCGCTGCACACAGAGCAGAGGCCCGTTTGGCAGTATTTGGATTTTCCATGAATTATCTCTTTTATCGTATGCATTGCGGTAAACCCCTAAACGTCAAGCGCATATCAAGTTCATCCCGTCCTCTTTGGAGAACATGTGGATGAGCGCGCTCGGGAATTTGAACGATATTTGTGTTTCGTTCCCCGTTTTGCCGTGGTATTCGTCGAGTTCGAGGGTCGGGACGCGTATGACCACGTCGCGCTCGCCAACTGACAAGTGGAGGTGCATCTCGCTGCCCATCATTTCTGACACGTCGATGTCGGCGGTTACCGAGTCCGCCTCTCCGGGCTTCACCAAGCTCAGGTGCTCAGGCCTAATCCCCAGCGATATGCTTTGGCTTTTGGCTGATTTTCCTAAAAGCGCAGTGTTCATTTTTTCGGTCAAGGCAATCTTCAAACCGTTCACAACGACTGTGTACGTGTCTTGGCTTCTCACAAGCTCCGCATCGAAGAAATTCATTTGGGGCGTACCGATGAAACCTGCGACAAAAATGTTCGCCGGGTGGTTGAACACTTCCTGCGGGGTGCCGATCTGCTGTATGAACCCGTCCTTCATGACGACAATCCGGTCGCCCAGGGTCATGGCCTCGGTCTGGTCGTGGGTGACGTAAATAAAGGTGGTGTTGATGCGCTTGTGAAGCTTGATCAGTTCCGCCCGCATCTGGTTGCGGAGTTTTGCGTCCAAATTCGAGAGAGGCTCGTCCATCAGGAACACCTTCGGTTCCCTGACTATTGCCCGCCCG
>WRJV01000007.1 GCA_009778415.1 Clostridiales bacterium
CGTTTTTGTGATAGTCGGCGCTGCGCTGGACAGTTCCGTTTCAGGCGTTTCTTCAACAGGTGCTTCTTCAACAGGCGGTTCTGCCGTTTGAGAGGGTTCCGTGACAAGTTGTCCGGCATCCGATGACTCTTTTGGTTCTAAGTTCGAGCGCGGTGTTTCCACCGCGTTTGCAGAAAGCATCGCTGCCGCTAGCTCTTGCGGTTCGTTTTCTTCGGACCCCGTGTCGCTTGGAGCTACCTCGTCGTTCTCTATTGCGAGGGTGCCGCGCCCTACCTGATCGCCCATGCCTATTTCATGAGTCTCAACATAAGCCGGCAGCGAGTTAGAGGCGCTATTATAAATCGGAATCGCAATTGCGGTTCCGGCTACGGCTAAAGCAGCCGCGACAGCTGCGACTTTCATCCCTGTGGACATCGCTGCGATCTTTGCGCCAAGCCCTGCTTTTGCGGCAGCGCCGATGGAAGACGCCGCAGACAGGGCGCCGCCGGCTGCGAGGCTGCCAATAGTGCCTGCCCATACCGCTTCAGATGCAAGTTCAGACATTGCAGCTGTCTCCGCTTCAAGGGCGTAGAGCGTCATCAGCGGCGGGATAGGCACGAGGGAGTACATCTTGTTGCCCTTCTGCTCCTCCAGCATGACCGCCCTTTTGATCTTGTTTCTGCCGTGGTGCAGATTGTATTTTACAGTGCCCAACGTGACACCCATGGCTTTTGCGATTTTACTGATAGGAAAACTTTCCAAATAAAACAGCGTTATCGCCATTCGCTGGCTGTGGGGCAAAGCGTCGATGATCTTTATGATTTCACTTCTTTGTTCAGCTTGCTCCAGCCATTCACTGGGGAGCACTTCTTCGCTATCTGCAGCAAGTTCGCCGACCTCGTCTTGGGATACAAAAATATGTTTTTTCTTGCGCATGAAATCAATGCACTTGTTGGTGACGATCCTGTGCAGCCATGGATTGAACTGCGCCCCGGCCTGAAAGGTGCCCAGCTTGGAAAAGGCGTTGAAATACGCCTCTTGCAGAACATCCTCAACGTCCGCGTCGTTTTGCAGATACCGCTTGGCTATGAACCATGCATAGTTTATGGTAGCATCGTAAAGCTTGCGAAGAGCGTCCTGATCGCCGCCGCGCGCACTTTCGATAACCCCATCGCTTTGAGGATGCGCCGATAAATGAAGGGTGGATTCATTCATAAAATCACCTTGAATCGCCAAATTCCACATTGTGCTATTTCGCCAATGCAATGTTATAATTAACCGCCACAATTATAACATATGCCAACTCTTTGCGCAAAAATTCTTTTTGTCCCAACCCTTTATGATTTTTCTGCGTATTATTTTTTGAAAAGCTTTATGTCGGTCATCGTTACGTCGATGTATGGGGCAGAGCCCCATACAGGGCTTGCGGGCATAGCCTGCGTTAGAAGGAGGGAAAAGACATGTACATTAATTTATCCAGAAAACCATTGAAAATACTTGCGTTTATTCTAGTCGCCACCGTTGCGCTCGCCTGTCTGCCCGTCGCGGTTGCCAGTGCGCTTCCGGCACCCGGCACGCTTGCGGCGCACAGCATCGGGCCCCGCGCCAACACTGGTGCAGACCCGGCGGGCGGCATTTATGTTTCACCCAGTGGCAATGACGCCACTGCAACCGGTTCCATCAGCGCGCCATACAGGAGCATCAACACGGCTTTGGCGGCTGCCCATTCCGGCGATACTATCATCCTTCGCGGCGGCACCTACCAAGAAAGGGTCAATGTCCGTGTCCGAACGCCGGGCATCACTATAAAATCCAGACAGGGTGAATGGGCGGTTATTGACCTTTCGGCTTACGATCCCGGTCACAACGAAGACTCAGGGGTTTATTTCGACGTCGGTTCGTCTGGCGGCAAACTGCAAAGCGTAGAAGTAAAGGGAGGGTTTTACGCCGTTTGCATGGAAACAAAATGGGATTGGGGGCAAGCCGACCGGTCGGGAGCCTCGAACATAGTCATCGAAGACTGCATACTGCACGATTCCAGGTACGACGTGGTCAAGGTTAAGCCAAATTGCGACAACATTACCATTCGATACAACGAAATATACAACTCTGGAAGGGCATTCAACGGCATGCCTCACAACGGAGAGCAAAATGCAGAAGGCATAGACAATGTCAACGGCAACAACATGACAGTGCAAAACAACTATATCCACGACATCATCTCAAACGCCATCTACGCCAAAGGCGGCGCAAGGGACGCGCTGATCGAAAACAACTGGATCGAACTCGCGTACGGTGCAGGTATAATGGTTGGTTTTGACGCTAGCCCAGAGTTTTTCGACATTGCCGTAAACCCACAGTACTATGAAAACATCAGGGGCGTCGTCCGCAACAACTTGATTATCGACACGGGTTGGGAAGGCATCGGCCTTTATGCTGCCAAGGATGCGCAGGTTTACAACAACACACTGGTCAATGTAGACAACGGCGGCCTGTACCACAGCGCCATCTACTTTGGCGTCACGCTGCAGGATTGGGAAAGCTATGCAGGCCGCCCCGCCAGCGTCAACCCAAACATACACCACAATATCGTGTGCCAGCCAGCAAGTTTCACTCGTCAGATGAT
>WRJV01000008.1 GCA_009778415.1 Clostridiales bacterium
GCTTCTGTCGCGGAAGAATAGCTTCAGGTTGCGTTTCATAAAAACTCTCATTGCCGCAGCTCCTTTCCCGTAATACCAATAAAGGCATCGTCCATCGTCCCCTGCAATACTTGAAAACTGCTAATGCAGGCACGACATCTTTCCAAAATAGGTATAGCCGCCAAAGTATCGGACAGTTTCACAACAAATTCGTTGCCATAGTGAGTAAAGCCAAGCCCTAGCTCCTGTATAGCTTGCCGCAAGGCGGATTCATCCACGGCAGACAACCTTAATGTGTCGGTGGCATACTGTGTTTTGAGTTCGGCGGGCGTACCTTTGGCTGTGACTTCGCCGTGGTCAATCACGATGACATAATCGGATTCTGCCGCTTCTTCCATATAGTGCGTCGTCAGGAAAATTGTCATGCCCGTTTTCATTTGAAGCTGCCTAATCGTATTCCAAATACTTTTACGGGTTTGCGGGTCAAGGCCAGTGGTCGGTTCATCAAGGAACAAAATTTTTGGCGTGTTAATCAACGCCCGTGCGATATCAGCTCTGCGCCGTTGGCCGCCAGATAGCTTTCCATAGGGCCGGTCAACAAACTCATTAAGCTCTGTAGTTTGTATCGCTTCGTATACAGCTTTCCTGATTTGTGCCTTGTCTAATGTGTACAGTCCTGCTCTAATGGTCAGATTCTCACGCACAGTAAGCAGATTGTCCAACACACTGTCTTGAAACACCACGCCGATCATTTGCCGGATCAATTTACCTTCTCGGTGAAGGTTTAGTCCATTTATGGTAACCTCTCCGCCGCTTGCGCGCATCAATGTGCATAGTATGTCTATTGTGGTCGATTTTCCCGCCCCGTTTGGGCCGAGAAAAGAAAACAATTTCCCCTGTTCAACATAAAAGCTAATGCCCTTTACAGCAGTGAAGTTGCCATAATTTTTTCTCAGATTAGTTACTTCGATTATCTTATTCATAGTGTAATTCACCTCCCAGAAATCACTATAACAAAGACTTTCATTCCACACAACAGAGTCAAGGCAAGCTGTAAATATGACTACGCAAGACGCGAAAAAAAGACAGTAAGCTGTAAGAAGCCAACTGTCCTGCAATGTCTATATTCGTTAAGAATGGTATCGCTGTTTCAATCTGTCGTTTAATTTATCAGCCAATTTTTTATCTTGATAAGTGGCAACTGCCAAGACTACGGCGTAAACAACGAGAACAAGCGCAATAAATACAGCAACCTCCTTGGGACTGTTAATGCTGACCCAATCCCAAAGCTGGGCAAAATAGAAAAGCACAGCCAATAAAACTGGAATATGAATAACTTGGCGAATCAACATTTGCTTTTTGCCAAGCTCCTTTCGCGAATAAAATATGATAATGGGTAAATCACTGGCAAGGGCCATCAACAGTATTCTCCCAATATCGTCAAGCGAATAGTTGGCACCTCGGTTAAATATCAGACAGAACACGTACATTGACGCGACAATTCCAGTCGTAATTACAAAGTAAGAGCGAACCATAGTTTTTATCAAATCCCCTATACGCATTTTATCACCCCCTAAATACCGAGCCTTTTTTTTAAGTCGTTGACATACTGTCTTGAAATGATTACCCTTTCGCTATTGTTCAGCGTAGCTTCAAACCGTCCGCTTAGCGCGGGGCTAAGCGTCCTTATCTTGCTCAAATTCAATATCACCGATTTTGATACCCGCAAAAAATCAACGCTCGCAAGGGCTTCCTCTAACTCATACAGCCTTTGCTTCGATTCATATACTTTGTCTTTGCAATAAAGAAAGGTTTTGTTGTCCACAACTTCGATATAGTAGACTCCAGCTGGCTGGACACGGTGGATGTCATTTCCGTTATAGGCTATAAGCGCGTCCTGCGTTTTCAACATGGTAAGTACACGGAGGAGCTCCGCGCTCATCTGATGGCATTTGACGATTATTTGTTCTTCTTCGCCGTCTTGCGGTTCATCTATGACGATTTTCAAGTGTGCTCACCCCTCGCTATCCATGTCCCTTACAGCCGTCAGCCCCACCATGCGTTCCTCAAGAACTCGCTGCGAAACCTCTTGTATTTTTCGGTATAGGCAGATTCGGCCGCCATCCAGGTATGGGGCGTGCGCCTGGTTTGGACGAGGGTGACAGGCACTCCGGCCAGCGTTAGGTTTGTTGCGTAATCAACCCCTTCGTCCCTGAGCGGGTCGTAGTCGGCGGTTTCGATGTATGCAGGAGGCAGGCCTGTGAAGGATTCCGCTTGAAGGGGCGCGGCGTACCAAGGGGGCATGCCTTCCGGGATGCCGTTCTTCAGGTAGACCTGAAAGACGTATTCAACAGTTTTTGCGTTGATGCCAGGGTGTGTTGGCTGGTCGTAGAGCAGGTAGCTTTCTTGGGAAAAGCTGTTGTCAAGGCCCGGTATCATCAAGGCTTGCAGGCAGAAACGGACTTTGCTATTGCGGTCACGCGCCATCTGGCACACCGCTGCCGCCATATTCGCGCCCGAGCTGTCCCCTGCAATGGCGAGCCTGTCCCTGTCGATGTTCAGGCTGCTGCTGTTTTCCCACAGCCATTCTGCTGCCGCGTAGCTGTCTAAAAGCCCTGCCGGGAAGGGAAATTCTTTCGC
>WRJV01000009.1 GCA_009778415.1 Clostridiales bacterium
CATGACATAATAGAGAAGCTGCCCGCGTACATGGGCTTGGTTTTTGAAGAGATATGCAAGCAATATCTGTTTGACAAAGCTAAGAAAGACGCCCTGCCGTTTTTTACTGCCCAAATCGGTAGATGGTGGGGCAACAACCCGAAGGAAAAGCGGCAAGAAGAAATCGACATTCTGGCTTGTCGCAAGGATTCCGCATTGTTCTGCGAGTGCAAATGGACAAATGCCCCGGTGGATATGGATGTGCTGGTCGATTTGGAAGCGCAAAGCAGATTGTTCCATTATTCGAAAATTTGGTTCTGGCTGTTTGCTAAAACCGGCTTTACAGACAGGTTGGCATATGAAGCCAAAATGCGCAACAACGTCAGCCTCATTCGGCTTGAGGACATGATTAACGATCTGTTGGGCAACTAGCGCTCGCGTGCGCCGTATGCGGCAAACGCCCGTTCCCAACTGTCCACATACATGGCAGTTGCCCATTCTGCCATCACTATCGCTTCGTCCTCCGCAAGCTCGACTTCCCCCAGGGAATCCGCAGACAGCTGTTCGTTGCCTATTGCGTAGACGACTATTTTGTTCTTTGTCTTCACAAGGGCGATGCTCTGGTTCGGCGACGTAAAAGCGTCGAGGGCGTCAGGGACGCGATCCTTTATGCGGTTCCAGTTCAAAGCCAGGTTGTCGAAGAAAATCAGCTTGCCGGGCGGGATTGTCTTCAGGTCGAAATCATGGTAGCCAAAAGCGCCGCCGCTTTGATAGTTGACCCTCCCCACCAGCTTCCAATGGCCCTTTTCCCTTATCAAGCCAAAGTCTTCCCCCAGCTCGTCAGGGGCAAAGACGCTGACGCCGCTGTTTTTCAGCACCTGAATTGCTTCGGCCCTTGCATTTTCATAAGCTGCGCGGCCGTTTGCTCCAAGCAGGTCGGCAACTCCAACCCTCACCGGGGAGGGCAGGGAATCGACCGGCAGCACGTGCAGCTTGCCGACGCCGCCTGAAACCGACTCTATGGCGACGTAGTCGTTGCCTATGTACTCTATAGCATTGAAGGCCTGCGGCGCAGGGGCAGCATCAGCCTCAGCCTCAGCCTCTGACTCGTCCTCGTCTACAGCCTTTTCGCCTTCGTTTTCCGGGCCCGCACCCTGCACGGCTGTGCCCTTTGTAAAAGCGCCGTGGGCACTGAGCGTGGTTGCCCAGCTTTCACCCTCCTTGGCGTCTTCAGTGACGCATTCCCAAAACCCGCTCATGCGCGGGAAAAAAATGTGGTCTGATTTGAGCACCGGGCGGACTCCGTCTGCGCCGGCTGCTATCCAAATGGTGCGGTAGCCGTAATTTCCTTGAGGCAACTTGCTTCTGAGCCCAATCAGCACGCCAGAGACGGCTCCGCTGTCATTGCTGCCGACTCCATGCGCTTCTGCGTAAACGTCGCGCAGATGCGCGTCTGCCTCGTCCGCGACTTTTTTCAACAAGAGTTCGTTGTTCTGCACGAAAAACATCATGCTCAATTCGTCCAAAATCATGAATTCGCCAAGATAGCTGCCGGCTGCGAAAATAGTGATGACGCTTGCCGCCGCAGTGCCTCTGCCGAGAAGGGCGGGTTCAGTCATATTTTTGGTTGACATGTAGGCCTCAGCGTCGACGCGCTTGATGCGGTAGGAAGGGTTTTCCCAGAACTGGCCGCCAAAGACTATCGCGTCTTCGGAGAACTGGACGCTGCCGCCTATCCACTGATCCGCGTCCACGTCCCCGCTTTCCGGTTTGTCCTTGCCGAAAACCTCTACCACCTCCCATTTCCCCGAATAGGGGCTTGCCTTTTCAGGCGGGGGGATGATTTTCCCGGCAGAAGCCCCTGCAAAGTACTCGCAGCCGCAAAGCATCAGGGCAATTATTAAGATTGCGGGCAGCAAGGGTTTACTGGACATCCGGGATAGCCTCCTTTGGCAGGTTGACGGTGACAACAGTTCCTGTGCCGACCTCGCTTGCAATGGAAAGGCAGCCGCCCATCAAAGAGACTATCTCGTCGCAGATGGAAAGGCCTATCCCATTTTTGGAGCCGGCGCCCCCGCCCTTGTAGAATTTCTCTTTTACCAGCGGCAGCTCTTCGGCGGGGATGCCGCAGCCGTTGTCAGTTATTGTAAACGTGAAGATGTTGTCTGCATATTCGGCTTGAAACTTTACGTTGCCTCCGGCACCTGTAAAATTCAAGGCGTTGTCGAGGATGTTGATGAAAAGCTGCTTCAAACGGTTCGCATCAGAGAGGATGTCCGGCAAATCGTCAGGGTAGGTGACTGTGAAATCGATGTTTTCGCGTTCCGCCCTTGGCGAGAGCTGCTTGCTGATGTAAAACAGGAGCCTTGAAAGGTTGACGTTCTTGTACTTGAGCTTGATGCCGCCAGTCGTGAATTTCGAAAAATCGAGGAGCTCTTCGACCATCTGGGTGAGGCGCTCGCTTTCGCCGGCGATGATGGAAAGGCCGTCGTTCAGAGTCTCCTGGTTCTGGAGCTCTTTGCTCTGCAGCGTGACCGCCCAGCCGAAAATCGACGTCAGGGGGGTGCGCAGCTCATGGGAAATCGAAGAAATGAAATCGTTTTTCAGCGCTTCCTTTTTAATTATTTCGTCAGCCATGTAGTTCAG
>WRJV01000010.1 GCA_009778415.1 Clostridiales bacterium
CAGGCGTACCAATTTATTCAGTGTACCCACTATTATCGACCGTGAATAGTAACCGTTTGTCCTCAAAAATATTAATAGGTTCTTGACATATATACTCCAATAATGATATTATTGGATTTAATAAATATAGTTTATTAAGGAAAGTAGAAATTCTGGGACAGAGAAAATGGAAAACATTGTTCACCGAAAAAAAATCATCTTGATTGTTGTAGTCGTCTTGGTTTTGGCGGCAGCCGCAGCCGCAGCGCTGTTTCTTTTAACGCCGTCGCAATCGGATGCGGAAAGGTTTAGCAGCGAATATCTTTTAGTAAGCGAAGACAACGTCTTTATTTACCAAAACGCAAAACAAACGGCTGATTTCCTTGAAAGCGGCACAGGCATCGTTTTTATGGGGTTTCCCTCGTGCCCCTGGTGCCAGGCGTATGTGGCGCTGCTTGACGGCGTGGCGAAAGAAATGGGGGTCAATGAGATACTTTATCTGGACATCTTTGACGACAGGTCAGACAATTCGCCCCAGTACCAGAGGCTAGTGGCAATCAAGGAGCAGCACCTGCTGCCGGATGATGACGGCAACCCCAGAATTTTTGTACCCGACGTTACGGTTGTTAAAGACGGGGTGATAGTTGGGCACGACAACGAATCGAGCACTATGTCGGACATGGATCCGTCTGACTACTGGACAGTGTCCAAGGTTGACGCGCTGCAACAACGGCTACGGGATATGATAAGCCTTATTCAGTAGCCTTTTTTTTGAAGGATGCACTGCACATGAAGAAAGGGGGGCAACGCCGTGTAAGGGGAGAACCACAACTCCAAAATAAAAGAGGCCGCTTGACCGCGCTGCGCGTTAGCAGCGAGGCTGAAAAAAGGGAACCCCAACCCCAGACTAAAAGAGGCAGAATTATTATTAGGAGGTATCAAAATGAAAACAAGACAAAAAGTCTTAGGCCTTCTCCTTGCGTTTGTCCTATTGCTGCCGGCTTCTTCCGGCTTTGCGGTGTTTGCCGACGAGCCGATAGAGGCAGATGTCGTCGCTGAAGAGGCTGCGACTGCAGCAGCCGTAGCAGGTTCATGGACTGTCGCATTGGAAGACTGGAAAATCGCGCCGGAGGACGCAACTACCATTGCCCCATGGAAGACTGCGGGCGTGGGCAACGCCTCAGCGCCGACGGTGAGTTCCGCGAACTGGATTCCCGCCAAGGTCCCCGGAACGATTTGCGGCAACCTAATTGACGCAGGAGTGTATGACGATGTTTTCGACTCAAACAACGAGGGCGAAAAGGACGTCTATTTTAATGGGAACATGAGGCATATTTCCAGGGACGACTTTGCCGGCTGGTGGTGGTACAGCATTGATTTCAATGTAGCCGCCGATCAGGTAAACAATTTCTTCAACCTCACATTGAAAAACATGAGTTACCAAGGCGAAGTCTTTGTAAACGGCACTCAGCTCTTCAACGAAAACACGAACATCAAAGACGTCAAAGAGCTGATGAACAAAGAGAGCGTGGATAGGGCAACATATCCGGAATATACAGCAGGCAGCAATCCGCCGCCGCCTTACACCTACAACACAAACAACATAGGCCTTACTCAGGCGCTGTCCCAAACCGCCAGCAACACGAACTATGGCAGGCCTGTAGGCTCCGGCTACCTGTCCCAGTCTGACGGCAACGAAAACGAATCCGGCGGGAAGCTTTCTTCTGTAGCTCAATTCGGAAACGGCGATTTTGACAAGTACAAGAACCTGTTTATCGGTGCTTTCCGTACATATGACGTAAACATCACGGATTGTGTGCAGCCTGGGCTCAACACGATCAGGATCAGAGTAAAGAGGATGTACAACGTTGCCGACTTCGGCCCCTTCTGGCATGACTGGCACCCCACCACCCCCGACAACAACATGGGCTTGACCGGCTCTGCCTCCCTAGACATAACTGGGGCAGTGCGCCTCGCCAATCCTATGGCAGCTTCGAAAATCGTGGGCACGGTGAACACGGGCGGCAACGGAGACGCTGCACTCTCACTCTATGTGAACGCTTCTAATATGACCAACGAACCAGTAACCGCAGTGCTAAGCGGTGTTGTAAAAGACCCGAGCGGCGTACCTGTCCCGAACGGCTCCTTCACCGCCAACGCAACAATGCCCGCAAAGGCATACAACTGGGACGTCCCCCTTGTTGAAGACTTCTTGATTCCGAATGCACAGCTATGGTGGACCAACGGGCTGGGCGGCCAGCCGCTGTACACTGTGGATTACACGCTCACTGTGGACGGAGTTGTTTCGGACACCCTCACACACCGATTCGGGATAAGGGAGCTTCGCCATGAGATAAACAACACAAACTCCAGCGGCACGATTGGCCTTCAGGTATTCATCAACAACCAGCCTGTCGTGATGAAGGGCGGCGGCTTCGGCGCGCTTGACCATTTCTACCGCATGGACGACTTGGCTAACAAGAACTTCGTTGAACTCGTGAAGACAATGGGCCACAACATGTGGCGCGACGAGGGCAAGTTCTTCTCCGAACAACTTTATGACTTAATGGACGAGGCAGGGCTGCTTCTGATGACAGGGTTCATGTGCTGCGACCGTAACGAAGTGGCTCCAAATGGATTCTCCAGCGCAGAGCGCATGATAATCTACGAATCCGTGTATTCGCAGATGCG
>WRJV01000011.1 GCA_009778415.1 Clostridiales bacterium
AGCAACATAGAGGCCGGGCTTGGCCGGAGCGACATAAGGATGGAGTCCCTGCACCCGGAAAGGCCGCACGTGGTCATCGAGTTCAAGCAGGGGGAGGACGTGGACAGGCTCAAGGGGGAGGCCCTTGCGCAGATAATGGACAACCAGTACTACGCCGGCTTATCGGGCGAGTGCCTGTGCGTCGGGATAGCCCATGACAAGAAGAAGTGCGCCACAGCGCACCAGACGGTACAGTGCTGAGGGCGCTGCCTCCACAAAATGATGACATTTGTCATGTGAAATGATTACAAATGTCACTATTATTTTCACATCAATGCGATTATAATGATAAAAGTGGCAATTAATATTACAACTATTAGGAGGAAACGTGCAGCCTGTTTCATTAGTAATCGCCGTCGCTTTCCTCAGCGGCGGGTGCTTTTCCCTTTGGAGCGCGTCTCTCACAGCTTCAATTGTGTTTGCGTTTTTAGCTATAGCGCCGCGACGTGGCAGGAAACTTGTTTTGCCTTATTCCCTGCCTGCGCTTGTCATCTTTGGGGTCGTCGCCTCATACGGCGCGTCTGTGTTTTATGCCGTTGACAGCTCCATGGCTCTTTTGGGTTTTGTAAAAATGACAGCTGTAGCTGGGTTTGCAGTCCTTTCCTCTCAGCCAGAAAATGAACTCGGGAAAAATGACGTTTGGAACTTGGTGCCGCTTCTCGGGGGATGCTCTGTTGCGGTATGCCTTGGCGGTGTCCTCCTTTCTTTTTTCACAGGTAAAAGCTATTTCTTCCAAAACGACCGACTGGGCGGTTTTTTCGGCTATGCCAACACCTTTGCCTTGTGGCTTCTGATCGGGATTGTGGCGCTAGCATTCCGGGACAAGTGGCAGCGTCGCCACTACGCTTTTTTTGCACTTAGCGTGTGCGGAATTTTCCTGGCCATCAGCCGCAGCCTTGCCGTCATCTCATTATTCACTTTGGTGCTGCTTTTCCTGCTGCGCCCTGCGGCGCGGCGGCTAGTCGCAACGATGACGTTCGCGGGCCTAGCGCTCGGCGCCATTGTTTTTCTTGTGCGTGGCATGCAAGGGGATTACGACCGATTGCTGCAGACGCCTGACCAGGCGGGCGAGTGGCTTTCCCGCATGGTTTACTACCAAGACGGCATTCATCTGGTTGCCAGCCACCCTGCAGGCCTTGGCTACCTAGGCTATTGGTACAGCCAGCCGGCGTGGCAGACCGCGTTTTACGACACCCGGTTCGTACACTGCAGCGTATTGCAGTACGCGATCGACATCGGCGTAATTCCGGCTTTGGCGCTGGCTGGGCTTGGGGTGGCGCTGTTAATCAGCAGAAAGACTCCTTTGATGGAGAAAATCGTTTTGGCCCTTGTTTGTGGCCATTCGCTTATCGACATCGACCTAGAATACCTGCTGCTTCTATTTGTCATCTGCCTATGTCTCCCCTTACGTTCGAGTTTAGTATGGGAAACCCGCACTGTCGTACCGTCCATTGTAGCTGTTTTGCTAGCTTTGACGCACTGTTATTTTGGCGCGGCGGCGTTTTCGGCAGACAAAGGCCATCCCGACTTGGCTCTTGCGCTTTACCCTCGCAACACTGAAGTGCTTGAATCTCAAATGATGAGAGTCCCGGCCTTGGAAGAAGCCGTGCCCTATGCCCGCGCCTTGATTGAGCAAAACGACTATGCCTTTCTGGCGATGGACACGCTGGCGCGGGAGAGTTTCAGCCAAGGCGATATCAGGAAAGCTGCTGAACTGAAACTGGATTCACTGTCAATCAACCGCTTGCTGGCGTCGGATTACTTGGAATTGCTTAGCATCTGCGCAGCCGGATACGATGCCGCCATGCGTGATGACAACTTCGAAGATGCCGAATACTACAGGCAGTTGATAGTCTCCATACCGGGCATGATGGAGCAGGCGGGCCAGTCCTTGAACAAAAATGCCTACCGCCTGAAGCACAAGCCTGAGCTGGAGCTGCCAATTCAGGCTTTGGAATATATAGAAAATTTTATCAAAATTTAAGAAAGGATGTTTTAAGATGATGAAAAAAGCAAATTTCTACAGGCTGCTTTCCATTGCCATGGCCTGCTCCCTATGCCTGTCCATTGCTGCGCCGGCAAGTGCAGCCGAACCGGCCGCCGGCAGTGGTGGAGGCGGCAGTGTTGCAAGGCCGCTTCAGTCGCCAATCGGAGGCGGTGGAGTAGGCGGAGGCGGGACAGTTGTCGTAGCCCCTTGGGCAGGGGTGGATTTTGACGGCTTGCTCGATGGTGTATCCTATGTTTATTACGGCGAGTACTATATTCCTGCGATGGGGGACTATTCACCTGGGACTCATCCCATGCTCTACAAAATCATGGGGGAGGAAGAAGAAGACGGATGCTTGACGATGATGAGCAGGTACTTGATCAGCAGCCAGCCCTACTCAAGCGATCAAGCAGGCCAGCACTACGACAATTCGTTCATTCGTGATTGGCTCAACAACGATTTTTTCACCGAGGCTTTCTCTGAGGCTGAACAGGGTGCCATAGTTGAAACGCAGGTCAAAACCAGCGTGTTTGATGACGGTATTGAAAAAACAGGGCCTGTTTCAATATGGACGTCTGGACCTGTCGCCAATTACCCTCTGACGACAAGCGACAAAATCTACTTGCCATGGGGCAATCCGGTGGAACGCATGGCCTACTGGTCGAGCGA
>WRJV01000012.1 GCA_009778415.1 Clostridiales bacterium
TCATGTAACACTGTAGTAGCAAGCATGATAGCCGACGGCGAATTGTCTGCCGTTAGATTTATGTTAGATTGTGCGAAATTTCAAATACTATCTCAGACATTTACAAAATTCGACAATTTGTCAGCGAGGTTCAAAAAAAATATCGGGCCGGCGGAATTTAGTTCCGCCGGCCCGCAGGACTTCAGCATTTAGAAGGTGCTGCGTTATTTCGTGTAGTGGATGAACAGGTCGAGCAGGTCGAGCATGTCGATTTTGCCGTCGCCATTCACGTCGCACATACTTGCCGTGACGATCCTGCCTCTTGAATCGTTGACCTTCACTTGATCGCTCCAGCCTACAGCATCTGCGCTAAACCCGACATACAGTAACATGATGCCCAGGTCAAGCGCGTCCACCGTGTTGTCCTTGTTCAGGTCGTATTTTGACCAGACAAGCTGCTCAATGGTTGTTGCTGCTGTCGGTATGGTGATTTCCGATGTGACGTACTTTGTCGTGTCCCCGTCAAGCGCGACAACTTTTAAGCCAGTAAGCACCATGGACGCATCGCCCTCATCTTTTGGAGCAAAGACGAACTTGGCAATGTCAGACAACTTCTTGTGGGTGTATCCGGTCGAGTCGCCGCCAGCTTCGTACTTCATGGTGACGGAACCTCGCCATTTGTTGTCTCCTGCATAAATCCAGAAGATGTCAGTCATGGGCTCAAAACCGTTTATGCCTTCAACGCCAAGGCCGGCTATCGGGCCGTCGATTTCGAATTCAAGCTCGACCGCCAGTACGTCGGTGGGCTGGAAGATCTCCACGGTGAAGTCCACGTTCTCTTCGATGCCGGAAACTGCATCAACCTTGATCCCGGCTTTCACTGGATCCATGAACGACCAGTCTACCGGCGGGTAGTTGAGAAGCCTGTCAGTGCCGTACACTGTCGTCAAAGAGTTCCTGCTCCCTGACGTCATGTGCTGGACTTTCCAGTAATCATCCGGGTCATACGACTTGTAGTCTTCCGTGATGAACGTCCTGCAGAAAGCCTTGATGTAGTAGTAGACCTGCAAGGCGATGCCCTTGTACCTGTTCGTCAGGTTTGTGTTGGCGTTGAACTGGTACTCGTGCTCAGTGTAAAATCCCGGGCAGCTCCATCTGTACGGGTTCCAGTTGTTGTAGTTGGGCGCCAGCATCACGTTGGCCACTGCGACGCCGTACATGTCGACGCCGGGGTAAAGGTCGATGCAGGAGTCTACGTAAACGTCGCCTACGCGGGCACCGTGGGCGGTTGCCTGGCTGGTGCTGTTGGGGCTTGAGCTGGTGTAGACATGCAGGTTCTTTATATCTACCCACATTTTGTCATAGGTAGCCTTGTGTACTTGCTTGATAAGGTCGTTGTACTGCCCATTTTTGATGAACGGCAGCGTCACGGCATAGGGGACTTCAGACCTGTGCGAAGGAATTAGGCCTGCGCCGATGGGATCTGCCACTGCACGGACTTGAGGCCCGTCTGGCATAAGGGCTATGCCGAGGGAGAACGTTATCGGGTTGGTGCCTACGACGTAGCTGCCCTGGTGGTGCAGGTCAAGGGCATAGTCGGGCATGATTTCGCACCAAAGCCTGTAATAGCCTTGAGTTGTTTTCGCCTGGAAGCCCATGCCTTCGCCGCGCTGGTTCGTTTTCCAGTCGCGGTTGAGGTCGCAAGAGGCGACCGACACTGTGCCGTCTGGCCTGTAAATCCTGGCGGTCCTCACGCCGCCTTGGCCTGCGATGCCTCTTGGGCTGATGTTGGTGGACTCTGAGCCGCCGTCAACATTGTAAAAAGGTATGCAGTAGAGGGTCAGATCCTTGAACTCTTCCCGAAGGGCTGCGTCTTTCGCGTACTCCCAAAGGAATTCCATCATGCCGACGGTGGTCAGCTTCTCGTTGCCGTGCATCTGAGCCGACATGTAGATGACTGTGTCGCCGTGCCCCACTTTGGCAAAGTAGAGCGGGAAGCCAGCGTCGCTGACGAATTCGGGCCCAAACCATTCATCTACAGTGTGGACTTCGATTTCGTCGCAGAGCTCATCCATCTGCTTGAGCTGGGTGACCATTTCTTGCCAGCCCATGATCCTTTGCCCGGCCATCTGGTTTGTGTTCATCTGCCAGTCAATGGTCAGCTGCGACGCAAATGCTGTGCAAGGGGCTGCGACCATCATTGCGACAACTAACAGGCAAACTAGTTTTCGTGACAACTTGTTTCTTTTCATGTTTTATTACCTCCTAAATAACAAAATAGAAAAATAAATGTGAGTTGATAAATATTATATAGTATTGATGTTAGATATGCGGTTAGAAGCACAATGTTGTCGGAAGAATAATTTCGCTTTTATCCCGCTACAAAAACGATATTCGTGTAATTTAATCCTTAACAAATGCAATATATGCAAAGGATATAGCCATTCATGTCAAACCGAGTGTTAGAATAAAATTAGATATATATCTTATCCCGCTAACAATCGGAACAAATAAAGGGGGGACGGTTCTTTTGCCCTACTGGGCGTGACACAGGAACCGTCCCCTTTTGTCACTTCGTGTAGTGTATGAACAAGTCGAGCAAGTCCAGCATGTCGATGATGCCGTCGTCGTTCACGTCGCACATGCTTGCGGTTACAGCCTTTCCTCTTGAATCGTTGACTTTTACCAAAGTATCCCAACCCGGTGTGCCCGTGGCAAATCC
>WRJV01000013.1 GCA_009778415.1 Clostridiales bacterium
TTTTCAAAGGAATCAATCATCTTGAAGGGCTTCAGCTTCAGCCTCATGATGAAATAATAGTGCTCCTCGATGAACTCTTTTTTTGAAATGTCGCCTTTGGAGAACTGGTATATGAGTGCGTCTCTCTCTTCAAAAAACTGGTCGAACGTTGTTTTTTTTACTTTTACCGGCATTTCCGTCACCTTTAGCAATATCCATATCATTGTAGCATACATTGATTGTTTTTCATATTACTATTGATGTTTGTTATCTATTCTTAATAATTTCCAATGCCATACCATGATATAATGTTGATGTCCTAAAAAAATACAATTACACAGGAGGAACAGAAAGTGAAAAGACTAATCCAAATTTCAATCATTTTGACCTTGCTGCTGCTGTCTGTTGGGATCGCGAGCGCTGCGGACGAAGTCGGCGTGAGCATAGACGGTGTGCAGGTTGGGTTCGACCAGTCTTCGGGGCAGCCGTTCATTGACGAAAACAGCAGGACGCAGGTTCCGTTCAGGCAAACCCTCGAAGCCTTTGGCGCAACTGTGGACTGGGATCCCGATACCAGGACTGCAATAGCGGAAAAGGGTGGGGTAATTGTCAAAGTCCCCATCGGCACGGACTATATCTACATGGACAGCCTGACGGTGATGAACGACACGAAATCGCTTATCAAAGACAGCCGCACGTACCTTCCCATCCGCATTGTCCTTGAAGCCTTTGGTGCAGACGTGGACTGGGACGCTAAGACCAGGACTGTGCTCGTGAAAAGCGACGGTGAAAAGCTCAGCCTTCCAATACTGGCTGCCGAAGCGACCGCCGCCATGAGTAAAATTGAAAGCGTGGATATTGAAGTTGCCATGGGAGTCAACATCAGCATCCCAAGCGCGGACGAGAAAATCGACGTTAGCGCTTCCATGAACATTAGTTCTTTTTTCAGTCCGGTTAAACAAAAGGCTGTGGGCAAGTTTTCTGTAAACGGCGATGACGTTACAGTGGAGACATGCACGGTTCAGAAAGGCAACACCATTGTTAGCTACGCCAACCAATCAGGCGCAGGCTTTGAAAAGGTCCTCGAAATGGATATTGACGAGTACTACAATCCTTTCAAGAACGTTTCGCTGTCCTATCTATTCCCGAAATTTGAAAACAAAGGCACGGACACTGTAAACGGAGCGCCTACCATCAAACTTGAGGGCAAGTTTTCAAAAGAACTCCTTAATGAATTGCTCTCGTCAGAGGTTTTCGAGAGTGTGCTGTCAAACGTCATGGACGAATCAATCGCCCTGCCGGCTGCTGACATCCCCGTAACTATTTGGGTCGACGCAAAATCAAAAACTGTCACAAAGCTTAGCCTCGACATGAAAGGCTTTATCCTCGGCTTTATGGGATCAATTCTTAGTGAAAGCATTGGCGAAGATGTTAGCGGAATCATTGGAGATATCGTCACGATAGACAAAGCTCTTTTCGAAATAACCTTATCGAACTTCGACAACGCCACTGATTTTGAACTTCCGGCAAACCTGCCAGAATAAGCAAAAAAAGCAAGTCAACCGGCGGGGGGAGCGATTAGCCTCCTCCTGACCGGCTTAGAATCAATAAACATCTCCCCACTACAACTTCATCGGAATAATTCGAATATAGTCATCCAGCGCAGCATCGCCCAAGCAAGCCTCAATGATTTCCTTGCCCAGCGGGTTTAGCTCCGGAACGTTGAATTTCTGTATTTCTTCCTTGAAAAAGTCGCTCAGTATTTTTGCGCCCGCGTCGTAGCCCTCAAGCCCCATTTCTGCTTGGGTTTCGGGGCGCAGGAACGCGTTCCTGATGTGCTGCCCGTCGACTTTCAAGCTCTCCAGGCAGTATCCCAAGAGGGACGACCTGGCTGGCACCAAGTGGTTCGCCTTGAACTTCGCGCTGCCGCGCCTTGCCATGTATTCCCGCGCTATCCATTGGGGCATGAACCCGACCTCGTAGCACCCTATGTGCTGGTTTGGTATCAGGGCGTACCTTGTAGACAGCGAATTCAGCATCTGGTCAAGCAGCAGGTTTGCGTGGTTCACCATTTTTCCGGTTGCAAAGGGCCAAAACGTCCCGACGCCCTCGCTGGTCATTCCCGTCGAGTCGATGATGCTGGGGTTGTTGTGGCCTCTCGGCGCAGCAAGCCTCCAGAGCCACGCCAGCGCCGGCGGTATGATGTGCAGCATGCCCAAAATGCCGTAGCTCGGGTTTTCGGCAGTGCATGGAGGCGTGCGCACGCCAAAGCTCCGAACGTCCACCTCGACCGGCTGCTCCACAATGTTTGGCACCATCCTGCGCGGCAGTATGACACGGGGGTTGGGGCAGGGTTTCCCGTCAGAGTCGAGGGTGTGCTCCCAGATCAGGCACGTGGCGTTTGGCACGGCCTGAAGGTTCAGGAAGACGAGCGGCTCCGACGGTTGAGTGTATATCCTCTCATGGTGAGGCTCGGTCCCGTATTCGGTAATGTGGTTGACCCGGAGGAACCAGCCGTCCTCCGCATCGGTAATCACCAGCCTTCTGCTGGCGTTCTGCAGTTTCGGGTGGCAAAGCACCATGTCGTCAGCTATGGGGCGCAGTTCGCAAGGCTCGTCGATGCGCAGGTAGAATTTCTCCAAGCTCGCGAGGTTTTGCCCGATCGTGATGCCGCCGCCCGGATCACGGTGTATGTTCTCCCCCATCTCGCTCTTTCCGCCGCCCGA
>WRJV01000014.1 GCA_009778415.1 Clostridiales bacterium
GCTGCGTACAGGTTGAAATAGGTCCCGTTGTAGATCACGAAGCTGTCGCCTGCAGCTCCGCAGATCGGGCACCTGGCCGGCAGCGCGGTAACCACTTCGCCGCACACTATGCAGCGGTACACTGTCGCGTACTTGGTGTTCAGGTAGGCCGCGTCGCCAAGGTTTGCAAGCACGTCGGCGTAGTTGCCCGCATGCACCTGCTCGGCTCTCATCGCCCTGTTGAAGATCGTAACAGCAGCCGTTATGCCTTCTGCCTGGGCCGCCGCAAGGAAGTCAGGGTACATCACGGTGTACTCGTAGGTCTCTCCTTCAAAGGCCGCCTGCAGGTTCTCTGCTGTCGTGCCTACGCTGGGCACTGCCGCCACGGGGTGCGCAGTGGCTCCCATGCCAACGAGTATCGCCCATTCGTCAGCCGCATGCTTTGCTTCCGCGTCCGCCGTGGCAAGGAACAGGCGGGCCACCGCCGGGTAGCCCTCGGCTTGGGCTTTTTCGGCAAAGGCCTTGTAGGTTGCGTTGGCGTTGGTCTCGCCCTGCACTGCTGCGTACAGGTTGTTGTAGGTCTCGGTGTCCTGCGGATCGGCAATAGCAGTTGCGCTTACACTCGCGCCTACGGCAATGACAAGCAGCATTAGAAACAGAGCCAATAAAACAGCTTTCTTCATTACTTAAGTCCTCCTTAATTAACGCGGGCTGTAGCCCGCAACTTAGATGGGGCTATGCCCCATACACCTAATCTCTACTCGTTTTGTGAAGCAAGTAGGGAACGGACCGTGCAAAAAAGCTGGTGAAACATCACCTTAACCTCCGTGTCAGGCAGGAAGGCTGGCTTCATCAAGTTTTAATACACAGTGCCAAAGCTTAGGTCCATGCGCATTTTCAATAGATTAAAATAATAATTATTATCGTTTTTATTCTAGAATACTTAACGTTTATTGTCAAGTTTTTTCTCAATATATGCCAAAAATTTTTATGAACAGGACGTGGACATTACTTGTATCCGATAACTGCCGTTTATCGTCCGGTACAAAATGCACATAGCCTCCGTTTTTTGTCCCTAAGTCAATAGCATTATAGCGTAAAATACGGCGATTCGCAAGCTAAATGGTATCAAGAAATGCGCTAGCGGGAGTTTCTTGAACATGGTTAACCAGAGTTTTAAATTTAACGTATTTTTATCCATATTTTGATTGTATGTGTAATTTTTATATGATAAAATGGTTTCGGGATGCTGCCAAGCAATAGGGTGTTCGGAGATTCCCCAAGCAAAAGAAAAGGAGATAATTATTATGGGAAACGTATCGGTAAAAATTTCAGCCAATGGAAAGTTTATCACGGGGAAAGTAGCAACCCCACAGAGCACGAGCTCTTCTGTACCGGAATCCTATGTTTGCGTCGGGTTAGGGTACAATCTTCTTGCAAGCCCATATATCAGCCCTGAGTTCATGGTCACTGCAAACAAGATAATCAACATTGACGCAAGCGAGGTCATGAACTATCCTCAGACCACATTTGGACAATCAACAATTATAACCGGAAATTCAGTTAGCGATGTTTACAAAGAATTCAATTCAAAGCTGAACGTTAAAGGGACATATGGCGCGTTTTCCGGTTCAGTGTCAACGGAGTTTTCGCACAGCTCTACAGACCATGAAGAATGCGCCTATACAAAACTGTTCGCTTACTTTGTGAAAAACAGACAGTCGATAAACATACCGGACAGCAAATACAGATTTACACCTGAATTCACAGCAGACCTTAACGGCACTTTGGACCCTGTGGCTTTGTTCAACAAGTACGGAACTCATTTAGTAAAGGACATATTCATTGGCGGCAGGCTGGAACTGAATTACACAACCAAAAAAACACTTAATGACACAAACACAAGCATAAAAGCAGATGTTCAAGCTTCATACGCTTTTGTGAGCGGTTCGGCTTCTGCTGAATACAAAACGAAAACAAGCCAGCTGATCGCAAAAAGCGATTTAAATGTCAGGGTTGTCGGCGGAAATTCGCCTGCGATCGTTGGAATTGAAGATTTGAAAGAATCTTACAAATCGTGGTGCGACTCCCTTCAAGACTCCACTAAATGCGCACCCTGCGGGATAGCCGAGTACAACAGCCTGATTCCTATCTGGACCTTCTGCAAAGACGCAGCGCGTCGTACGAAGCTCGACAACGAATTCCAGAGACTGGCAAACGGCATAGTGCTGCCGACGGATTCTTACATAACGGACATATTCGTTGCTTCTGACAAGAACGAAAACGTGTCTAAAGCCAAATGCCCTCCGGGATACCAGCTTATCGACGTCGATTTGAACAAGGGCGCGGGAGGGGACTTCATATACTTCTGCCTCAAGCGCGGAAAACGCGAAAACGCAATAACGAACATCATTTGCGAGTCTTTGGGCAGCGGCAAAGGCGATGAGACCTTGAATGTCAAGCATCAAGGCGTAACGGCGTCTTACCGCAGAAACGGTGCAGATTTGAACAAAGGCGCCGGCGGAAAGTTCATGTATCTTCTTTATACAAAGGATACCAGGTACCCTCCCATCAGAAACATAACGGCATACTTTGCCGGGGATAGCCTGTCCGATGAATGGAAGGGCAGGTTGTGTTACGTGGATACGACCGAAACTGCCGACTTGAACAAGGGCGCCGGCGGAAAGTACATCTATGTAGGATACAAGATGTAGCGTTGAAAATGACATAAGCACGAT
>WRJV01000015.1 GCA_009778415.1 Clostridiales bacterium
AACTTGGTTGACGGAGCCCACATGGTACACCTGTTTGGAGACGTGGCGACTGAATTGCTGATAAAAAGCGACGGGGACGAGGGCTTGTTCCTTAGATACGACGAGGTTGAATTCCTTGCACCGACCTACGCCGGCGACTACATCGAAGCCTATGGCGAGATAACACGGTTTGGAAACACTTCGAGGGCCATGGAGTTCGTTGCGAAAAAAGTAATTGCCGCAAGGCCGGACGTCAGCCCGTCCGCAGCCGATTTTCTGGACGAGCCCATAATAGTGTGCAAGGCAAAGGGGATTTGTGTCTGCCCGAAAGAGAGCAAAAGGAAATAAAGCCAATTTAGCACGGCGGCCGTTTTTCAAGCGGCCATACAGCGATAGAATATAATGCAGCAGGGCTAGAGCCCACAAGCATATTGTAAACAAAACAACCGCACAAGGTTGACAATCCGCCCTTCCTGTTGTATGATTAACAAAGCGGCAGGGAGGGTTTATTATGCGCCAAACTAGGACGACAGAGATGATACTGAGTGCGATGTTTGCCGCATTGAGCGCGGTATTGTCGCAAATATCGATCCCTATAGGACTGGTACCTATCAACCTCACTCATGTTTCCGTTTTTTTGGCGGCAGGGCTTTTGGGGGCGAGGTACGGCGCTTTCAGCCAGATAGCCTTTGTGCTGATGGGGGCTTTTGGCATACCGGTGTTTTCAGGGTTTGCGGGAGGTGCAGGAATAATAGCAGGGCCCACAGGCGGGTTCATAATCGGGTACATATGCTGTGCGTTTGTCAGTGGGCTGATCATCAACCGCTTCGGGAAGTCCATGAAAGTTCTGATCCCGGCTATGTATGCCGGGTGGTTTGCCTCGTACATACCAGGCGTACTGTGGTTCATGCACGTCACTGGGGTAAAGCTGGCTGCGGCTCTCCCGTTTTGCGTGCTGCCGTTTTTGCCGGGAGATGCGGCAAAAACAGTCCTGAGCGCAGCTCTTGTGAACAGGTTGCAGGTACCTGTGCAAAATGTGCTGAGGAGGCCGACGTGATCAGTTAAAGCTCCTTCAGATGCTCCAACTCGGCTTTGTTTACTTTCCTGTAATGCCCTTCCAAACGGCGATTCATGTTTGCGCGTTCTATTGCTTTAGAATCCACTTCCTCAGCGAGTCGCTAAAGCGACTATCATACTTTTCAAGACATTTTGCAACATCCTTAAAAGTGATTACATATCCTTCTTCAAACGGTATAGAACCATCGGGCTGTATGTAAATAGCAACTTTATCCAAGTCTTCTGGTTTCTTGCCTACTTTATTTAATCTCTCAATTTGATCGTGCAGTTGCTTTGTGAGGTACGCATATTTATCTTTATATGGCCCTTTGCTTTGCGAATTTGCAAGTTCTTCAATGTCGCGAATAAGGTCTGAAAGTTTCTTGTTTTTTGCTTGTGCCATATAGCGCTTCTGAGTCGGATTGTCAAGGGAGTTCATATCGGTTTTCAGTTCTATCAAATAGAACATATTGTTGCCAAAAACAACATAGTCAACTTTGCGGGAATCATTTTTTCTTTTACCATCATAGTTATCTTCAAAACTCGACTTCAAAAGTGGAAACTCAGGAATGATATTGTCATGGGTTATTCGCTCGTCTTTGAGTTTGTATTGAAGTTCGTCTGTGAGTTTTTCCATTAAACACTCCGGCAAAATCTCTGGCAAATAATACGCGAAGAAAATATCAGCCCTGCGTTCAAGTTGATAACTGGGCAATCTTCTCCATCTATCGAGCAAATCAAAGACTGTTTCGACCTTATCCATTTAACTTTCCTCCATTATTTTCGTTGTATCAACACTTACTTTGCTTTCCAAGCGTTTAACAATGCCGCCAATTTTCTTTTCTGACGCAAGTTCTTCAAATCTGCCGGGGTTCTGGTTGTGTATCGGAAAAATAACATCCGGTTTGGTTATTTCGCACAGTTCAATTATCGCTTTTTCGTAAGCGTGACCGCTTGTATGCAGAGGTTTTACGCTGCCGCCGTTTTCTCTGAACCGATCTAAAAATCCAATTAAATCGGGATTCGTATAACTCTTGCCATCTTCAAGATAACCCTCCCACATGGAATAGACAAGGGTGCTGTCCGGGAAGCGGCGGAGCGCTTCTTCAAAGAACGGTATTGCACGAATGAACATACAGAAACCTTTGTCTTGCATAAACTCGTGCAGTTTAACGTTTTTGCTGCTGTATGTGTAAATTTTACTTCGGTCGAAGTTATATAACCCGCTTACCTTTGGGTCATTTTTTGCGTCTTCTGTAACTATGCCTAAATTTGAACATTGATATTTATCGGCAACGATTACCTTTTTGGTTTCAATCGCCGCTTTGTAGAATGACGCTATCGAGTCGATGTTAGTAGAGCTGCAAAGTACAAATATGTTCTTGCTGCTTTGCATAAGCCCTTTCGCGTCTTTGCATAAATCACGCTCAGTATACATCTTTTCGCTTTCTCGTTCGCTCGATAACATTGTCCCCTCGCATATCAAAAAGTCAACTTTCTTGACGTAGTGCTTCAATAAGGCATTTACGCCCTTACCCGTCAATCCATGCGTTCTGAAATCGCCTGTGTGCAATATTTTCTTGCCGTCGCACTCAATCAGGAACATATACGAATCATACGCCGAATGGTCAACGCGATATGGCGTGACAAATATATCGCCTGCAGGTATCCTGTCTTTCGCGCGAAAAGTCTTAAT
>WRJV01000016.1 GCA_009778415.1 Clostridiales bacterium
CTGCCGCAACCGCGCAGGCTGCCGCGACGGCGGGTGCGCTCCCGTGGCTCGGGAGGGAGGACCTTGCAGCGGCTTTCACGCAAAGGTCCATGTCGCGCCAGTATTTTATCCCAACAGGCGCCACTCGCATGGCGCTGCCGTTCGTATCGCTGGTTTTCGCCCCTTCCCGTGGATCCTTGCCTTCAATCAGGGATGCTAAGAACCTCCTAGTGGAGGGGCCGATGAGGTCGCTTTCCAGCATCTTCTTTTCCAGCGCCCAGTTTTTCATGGCGAGGCAGAACGCGTCTTCACAAAATTCTCCGTCTCGTATCAGCAGCTCCGCGATTATCATCGTTTCCTGAGTGTCGTCGGTTATGTCTGCCGCGTCAAGAAAACCGCCTATGCAGCCATAAGTCCTCTTGATTTCTGCCCGTGTCAAAAAAGACGCCGGCGCCCCTATGGCATCGCCGGCTGCCGCCCCTGCCAAGCAGCCGAAAGCCCTGCTTTCTATTGAAGCGTTCATTTCGGTTGGTACTCCTTCCATATGCTTTGCGCTTCCGGCGCCAGGTCAGAAATGCTGAAATCGCAGTGGGGGCCTTTTGCCGAGGCGGTTGCTGCTGCCGCTGCCGCTGCCAGCAGCACGGCTTTCTCCGGCGGAACTCCGTGTGCCAACGAATAGGCTATCGCCCCCGTGAAGCTGTCGCCGGCCCCGGTGGTGTCCAAGGCATTTGTTTTTACGGCGTCATAGCGGTGCGACTTGCCGTTTTGGTACAAGCAGCCCCCGGCGCTGCCGTCGGTTATTACGATACAGGTGCCTCCTTTGCTGTGCGCAAGCGCCCAGAGTTCAGGCGTTTCATGTCCGGTAGACATGGCAAGGAACCCCGCTTCGGCTTTGTTTGGCGTGATGACGTCGCTTAGGCTGAGCATTCTTTCAAGCCGCCTTTTGTCGATTTTGCCCACCAACGGGCTCGGGTCGAACAGCACTTTGCTGCCGCTGCCCTTGAGCGCACTGATCCTGCCGATCAGTTTTTCGGATGAGTCGTCCAGCAGGTAGTAGCCTGTAACTGCAACTACGCCGCAAACGCTTGCAGCCGGCTCGAAAATCAGCAAATCGGAGTATTCTGTTTCGCACCCCTTGCACGTCAAAAACGTTCGTTCACCGTCGGGTTCAAGGAGCACCATGCAATAGCCTGTCCTGCCTTCTTTGCGCCTGACACAGTCGGTTGGCAGCTCTTCCCGATCCATAAAATCCATGACTTCGCTTCCTGCGGAATCGCTCCCCACGTATGAGACGGCATAGGGAACCGCTCTGAGGTTTTTCACCGTCTTGGCTATGTTTGCCGTACATCCCCCTACCACATCGAAGCTTTCCAGTATGAAGCCGTCTTCCCCGCGCACTGGGTACTCGTCAACAAGGATGTACCTGTCTAAAAGGAGTCCTCCGCAGATCAAAATCCCACTTCTGTCCACCATTCGATCAATCCTCCAAGGGCAGGCAGTGCTCTTTCTCCCAGCTGAGGAATGCCTGCATCCCCTGCTTGTATTTTGCAGAAGCGGCGGTTTGGTCTTCTGCCAAAACCTGCTTTCCTCCGCAGTCAAACGTATACGTCGTAATATTTCCGGCATAGGTGACGAACTCAACAGTCCCGGCCAGGTGGGGTCCGCTCGGAGGGTGCTCGTGTATCTTGATTTTCTCTGGCCGAACAAGGAAAGTGCCCCCGTCCAGACCTGCATCGGCGGCTTTGAAAAAATTCACTTTTCCGATAAAACTTGCGACGAACTGGTTTTGGGGCCTCTCGTATATCTCTGAGGGCTTCCCCATCTGGACGGCCTTCCCTTCTTTCATCACAGCAACGAAGTCGGACAAGGTCAGCGCCTCCTCTTGGTCATGGGTGACGAACAGCGCAGTGATGCGGCTGAATTCGAGTATCCGTTTCAGCTCGGCCTGCATTTCGACCCTCAGTTTTTTGTCGAGGGCACTCAGGCATTCGTCCAGCAGCAGTATCTTGGGCCTTGTTACCAGTGCCCTTGCAAGCGCGACGCGCTGCTGCTGCCCACCCGACAGCTGCTTGGGTCTTCTGGACTCGCAGCCCAATAGCTGCACCAGTTCGACAGCCTCTGCTGTCCGCTGCTCAATTTCGCTTTTGGGCAATTTGCCCTGCTGCAGCCCATAGGCTATGTTTTCCCAAGCCGTCATGTGCGGGAACAGCGCGTAGCTTTGAAAAACCATGCCGATGTTCCGCTTGTTTGCCGGAATGTCGTTGACACGTTCCCCACCCACTAAAATAGCTCCGGAGTCAGGTTTTTCAAATCCTGCAATGAGCCTAAGCGCAGTGGTTTTGCCGCATCCGGAAGGGCCCAGCAGGGACACTAAAGCCCCGTCGGGTATTTCTAGGTTGAGGTTGTCAAGAGCCGTGACGGCACCGTATTTTTTTGACAGGTTTTTAACGGTTACAGTTGCCATGAAGTTGCCTTTTAAGTTTCAATTTTATCTGTTTTCCGATATTGTTTATATTTTATTATACTGTCATGGAGTAGCTTCGTCAAGCAAAAAAAGCGAACTGTTGTTCTTTTGCTTCGGTTATTTGCTTTTTGTTTTTATCGGCACATAATCCCTGCCCGTTACGGCCCAAGCAACTGCCAAGCAACCGAGGGAAATGCCGATGATGATCGAAGACACTGCGTTTATTTCAGGCGTAAAGCCGAATTTTATGGCAGACTGTATCTCTATGGGCAAGGTGGTGAACCCAAAGGG
>WRJV01000017.1 GCA_009778415.1 Clostridiales bacterium
TTGATCTTGGCACGGACGATGGTTGCGTACATGGGAGTCGCACCGACTACAGTCATTACGTTCGACTTGTACGGCAAGTTGTCCGTCATCTCGTCTAAGTTCAAGGAATTGTGGAACAAGGGGCAGCAAGAGCAGCAAGAGCAGCCGGCATATGCCAAGGCAGGCGGCTTAAACGAAAAACTGCCGCTTTGCAGCCAGTGCGGCGAAACAAACATGCGCGGCACGAAGTTTTGCGAAAGCTGCGGTGCGCCAGCGCTTCACATCATATCCGCAACCTGATTGCGGACCGCATTGAATATCTCGTTGCAAAAATTAGGGTCTTCCATTTTTGCTTCGAGATATCTACATTACCTCAAGCAGATCCTCAATGGCCTTGGCAGCCTCGTCGTAGTCAAAAGAGAGGACTAGGTCGTGGATTTCCATTAGTTTTTTGTCGGCTTTCGCGCCAACAGTGATGACTGACAGCTCACTGACAATTGGCTCGGCGGTTTCGGCTTGAAAATCGTTGCATGCATCAAGCAGCTGCCTAAGTTTTGCCTGCAGGGCCTCTTTGCTCATCCACTCTTTGTGGGACGCAGACACCATGTCGGTTATAAGCCCGGTTTTTTCGAGGTTGCGGTAAAGGAGCAACATGGAGTTGCAGAAATTTGCGGTCTCTTTCAAGCATTTATCGGTGTCGCCCCACAGGGCGGCGTTCTCTAGGCTGAACGCCCAGTCAGCCATGAACTGGTTCCCGATGTTGGCGAATACAGATTTGAGTGCGTGCATCCTGATGCCATAGTACTTCCATTGGCTGTTCTTGGCAAAACTCTTCAATGAGGCGATGTCGTTTTCGGCGCTTTTGCAGAACTGCCACAAAATATCGATGTACAGCCGCTTGTCGCCGCTCATCTGCGACAGCCCGTCCACCACGTTCAAATCAGGGACTGCCATCAGGTCCTCCAGCAGTTTGTACGGTACAGTTTCGTCGCCCGGCAGATCGAAAAACACCTCGTCGTTTCCGTGTTTGTCGATTCTGTGCTCCGGAAGCCACTTAAGAAGCATGCGGTTCAGCTCACTTACGTCTATTGGCTTTGATATAAAATCATTCATGCCGCAGCTAAAAAACAACTCATGTGCACTGTCGATGGCATTGGCGGTCAAAGCGATGATAGGCAGCTTGGTGAAATAGTCGCCGCCATAGGAGCGGACGATTGTTGTGGCTTCAACGCCGTCCATGATGGGCATCATGTGGTCCATAAACACCAAATCGTACCGGTTGGCCCTTATCATTTTGACGGCTTGAGTGCCGTCTGTCGCCGTTTGGGGGACGATGCCGTGCCGTGCGAGCAAACCAAGGGCTACGGTAATGTTTCCGTCGTTGTCGTCCACAACCAGCACCTTCGTGTCAGGTTTAGCCACGACGCGCTCGATTCCTGCAGTAGGCTCTATTTGGTCCAGCCTGCCCCTTATCAGCGGCTGGTAGAAAGTGAACGCAGACCCTTTGCCGTATTCGCTCACCACCTCGATCTGCCCGTCCATCATGTGCGCCAGCTGTTTTGAGATGGCGAGGCCAAGGCCGGTGCCCGTTATGCCCCGGTTCTTGTGGGAATCAAACCGCTCAAATTCGTCAAACAGTATCGGAAGGTTTTCTTCTTTAATGCCAATGCCGCTGTCCTCTATGCGAAAGACAATGCACTCCTTGCCGTCCTTTATGGCAGAGTCCACGTAGAAATTAATATAGCCATTCTGGGTGTATTTGACAGCGTTCGCGATGAGGTTTGTGATAATCTGGCGCAGGCGCAGCTCGTCGCCAAACACGAGGCGGGGCAAATCCGGGGCAAACTGGCTGTTGAAGGTCAGGCCTTTTGATTCTGCCATGAATTTGTGCATGGAGACAAGGTTGCTAAACAGCGTGTGCAAATTAAAGTGGACAGGCATCAGCGTAAGCTTGCCCGCTTCGATTTTATGAAAGTCTAGGATGTCGTTGATAGTCTGCAAAAGGACTGACGACATGCGCCTCGTTTCTTTTATGTAGCTTTTTTGCTCTTGGTCCAGGTTGTCGGTGCGCAATAGCTCAAGCAGCCCGATAATAGTGTTCAGGGGGGTGCGCAGCTCGTGGCTCATCGAAGCAAAAAACTGGCTTTTTGCTTCGGCGGCGGCCTGCATCTTCTCCCGCTGCAGCTCCATCGCCTTTATGAGGTCCTCTGCCTCTTTCGCTTCCGCTTCGTGGGCCCTCATTTCGGTCAGGTCGCGGAAATAGACAAACAGCCTGTGGCTGTACTGCCAAGAAACGCGGACGCCGGTAGTCTCAACGAGCAAAGGCGTGCCGTCGGATTCCTTGAGATGGACTTCGATCTTGGCATAACCGCTTTCCTGCGCTTCGGCAATGAACCGCTGCCGCACGTCTTCAGTCAGTGTGCCGTCGGGCTGCAGGTCAGGCTGAATCGTCGCCGTAATGTATTCGAAGCCTAGGGAGCGCTCAGATAGAGCAAACAATTCCAAGGCCTTTTCGTTGCATTCCACAACGCGGCCCTCCTCGTCCCACACCATGCAAGGCAATTGAGAAGCCATCAGCCGATCAGTAACACGCCTGTTTTCGTCTTGGAGGTGTTCGTCTGTGATGTCGCGCATGATGAGGGCTATGGCGCTAAAGCCGCCGTCTTCATCCTTTATCAGCTTGTGGTGGATTGAAAACAAGCGGTGCCCTTTGTTCGGCCAGCAGATGATGTCTTCTTCAACAAAGTCGCTTTCCCCGGACAAGAG
>WRJV01000018.1 GCA_009778415.1 Clostridiales bacterium
AGACCTTGGCTGGGCGCCCGCCAGCATGGGCGCGGGTGCGGCTATTGAGGCAACCCCAAAGGGAAAAAAGAACTTAACGCTGCTCCTCCGCGAACTTCGGGCCGCGCTGGGCGACGGTGCGCTGATTACGATGGCGTGCTCGGCCTGCGACTCGCCGCCTGACATTGTCGACTGGGCTGAAGCTGTGAAGGCCCTTGATTTCATCAACCTCATGGCGCACGGGTGCAACATCGAGGCGGCAGTCAAAAGCTACGCAGGCGCCGGCTGCCCGCAAGACAAGATCAACATCGGCTGCGTGGCCGGGGCGGCTTTGGTGCCCGCCGAGCTGCAGGGGCCTGCGGGCAACCTTGACACAAAGTGGAGCTGGATAGGCAGCGCACTGTCTGCAAGCGGGTGGGACGCCGCGCCTCACGACTCGGAGCCGGCATGGCACAGGGTTGAAAGCGCACTGGACGGCAAGACGGTGGGCGGCGCTTACGGCGGCGCCACCAGGAGGATCGAATTCCACAAAGAGTGGGACGGCGACACCGGCATTGGGAAGGTGTTCGCTTACGATTTGACCGGAGACCCGAAAAGGGCGGTCAAGCTTCCGGTCATGACTTACATGGACGAACAGTCGGTCAAAGCCAGAGCCGACTTCATCATACAAAATGGGCTGAGGGGCGCCTTTCTGCGTTGCTACAGCGACGACACGGATTCTTGGCTTGCACGGGCCTTTTCTGCAAGTTTTCGCAAAAATGACGACCCCAAGGGGTTGCCTTGGCCTTTCACGCCGACGGAATGGGTGCTGGACAAGATGGCGGGCATCGACATCGACGAGTACGGTTACGGCCAGTACGACGACGTTTGGCTCGTGAAGCGCGCACTCGGCGCATCGCCGGCAGAGTGCGGCGCCATGGGCTCGCCGGCGGCAAGCGTTTCGGAGGACGAAAGGGGCAAGTTCCTGCAGGATGACGGCGAGTACAGCGGGTTGTACCAAGGCTTGCTGGACCAGGAAGCGCAGATGATCAAGCTGTGGCTTGCAGATTTGGCGGCGCCGCGCCCGGACGAGGACTGGCAGCGCCACATGTCCCGCATCGCGCAAGCCCGGCAAAAGTTCGCAGAAACCCCCGGCTACTACAAAATGGTTGAGCCAGGCAGGAGGGCGAGCGTGCTGGGTGCCGACAGCTTCGCAAACAACGAGGACGGAAAAAAGATAATCGCTTGGCAAAAGCTTTACGACAGGAAGTTCCAAAGCGAGTGCTATAAGCCGGGAAAGGTTGTTGAAAACCTGATCCGCGACATGGACCCGACAGACCCGGCAAAAGTGGAGGCTGCAAGGTACGCATACGACCAGCTGGACGGTTTGGCCAGGTCCTGCGTCATGAACTACCAAACGCTGACAAGGGCTGAGGGCTTAGTGAACCCCGACGGCAGCGACATTGTGCGGCCAAACGTTGCAGCTATTGGCATGTCCAGGACGGCCATCCAAGAGGGCGGCGTTCAGGCAGAAAGCTATGAGCCTGCCTTGGCGAGCTTGCGGGCAGCCCTGCCCGGCGCAGAGCCGCTTTTCATCTGGGCATCCGGCACAAGCGGCGGGCAGCTGGCGGCGGGCGCCGCCGGCTGGAGTGAGCTTGCTGACTCCGGCTGCCTGAAGCATCCTGCCGAGCACTACCAGCAGATGGGCATAGCGCTGGCTGAAGATCCGGTGGGCGACGAGTTTTTTGCGTACCTGGACAAGAACTTCCCGGAAGCCAGGGTGTATCTGCTGCTGGCGAACATGGACAGGCTGATAGAGCCCCAGATGGACGTGCTGAGCCACAGGGCGAAACAGTACGGCTGCATAAAGGGCCTCGCCGTGGACGTGGAATGGTACGACAGCAGCCTGGCAGGCTGCGGGCTTGAGGTCTCGGATTACAGGGCGCGGATTTGGAACGAGGACGTCTACAGCCACTGGGGCGAGGAGTACTCCTTGGCGCTGATGCACAGCGACGCCCACCATTTGCCGGCGGTTTACCGGGGCGGAGCGGACGGCAAGTCGAACCCGCTGGTTTTCATCGACAGCACGCACGGCTACGGCTCTTGGGACGGCTCCCACGGCGGGCGCCGCAGCGAGCCTGATGCCGGGGGAGGCGCGGATTTGGGCAACGGCGGGAGTTGGGCCATGTTCGCAGAGTACTTCTACCCAAACCAAGTCATCTTTCAGACAGGCTACCGGCAGGACCAGCAATGGATGTACTCTTTTGAGGACCCGTTCATGAGGAGCTACGTCAACAAGTGCGCCGAAGTGGTTGCGCCCGATCAGGAGATGGGCGTGGCATGGGTCGACAGCAACTGCAGCGGTTTCCCTGAATTCCCAAGCGCGGGGTGGTGTACCCAAAACCAGCAATTGACAGAGCTGGCGGCAAGGACCATAGGGTACCTTTCAGACTACAACGGGGACAACAGCAACCTGCTGGGCGGCAACTGGGGCTACTTCACCGAAGGGTCAGGCGGGCCGCGCAGGCTGCCGGCAAACGCGCCGGGCTACTACGACGCGCTGTGGGTCAAGCACGTAAGGGACTATTGCAACGCACTGGTGTCTTTGGGGGCAGCCCCGGCATGCTTCATAGGCGCAGTCAATTACCAGCGGTTCCTTGAGATAGAACCAAGAGCATGCGACATACTGATAGGGGCATTGCCCGCGCTGAGGAAGATCAGGGCGGAAAGGGACAAGGGCAGGGTTTATGAAGCGTACAGCATGTACGCAGGGCTGACCGAAGCGCAAAAGGCCGA
>WRJV01000019.1 GCA_009778415.1 Clostridiales bacterium
GAGAAGGCGCTTGGGGTTGCCGATACTGACCCAATTCCGAGAACATCCGCTGAATACGACATATAAAAGGCCGCCGGTGCATTCGGCGCTGCCACCGAAGAGACCGCCACGGCAAGGTTCATGCAGGAGGACACGCAGCGGGGCAGCACGGCGGACCCGTTGAGCCTGAACCTGTACACCTACTGCCACAACGAGCCTGTCTGCTACTGGAACCCGAGCGGGCATGCGCAGCAGTTCGTCACGACAGCACTTCAAGCAGCAGCAAGAGCAGTCCAAGCTCGTCGCAGGAGCAGAGCAACATCGACTCGGCGAACCTGGCGATGCTGGGCTGCTACCTCTCGTACGACGACTACGCAGCCAACGTGAGGCTCACAAGTAAAATTACAAAAATCAATTGAGGTGCATCATGAGTGAAAAATGGTTAGGTGGCAAAGAAGTGCAAGAAGATGAATTCATGGCATACGTCATGTCAAAGGTGTCTTCTTTCGCATGGGTGAGATACAGTATGTTTTCAGAAGATTGCATATACGACTACCCTCCGATATTTTGTTGGAGGTACATTAAAAAGACGGATGAGGGTGTTTACCAAAGAATCAATGCTTGCGTTTCTAATTTTTCAGGGCATGTGAACTGGACAATGTTCAAGGGCAGCGGTAAAGATGGCGAATCAAGAAGAAACTATACAATTGAGCCCGAGTTCATCAGGGAAATTGACAAAAAGCACGGTCTTAGAAAAAGGCCTGAAATTCTTGAGTCGGACTACAAAGAAGAAGTGCAGAAGGCAATGGAAGACGTTGTCGCGTTGGCGAAGCATATAGAGAAGGAAATGGGAGTTGTTGATTCTGACCCGATTCTGCCAACACACCCCGAAGACGACATGTAAAGAACCAATGGCATCAACGCTGCGAAATTGCGTGTTTTCCTCACCAAATACAGTTTCTTTATAAAATACACAGATGCATGGCGCTGAACGTGTTTACCGTTTGGCAAATTATTCATTGTGACTTTTCCTCAAACATGCTATACTAATAGCGTAAGGGGGATTAGCGAATGGGCTTGCTTCCAAAAGACATAGAATTATTACCGCCATATGACGACAGGGTTTTCAAACAGACATGGAGGAAAAAGCTGAGCGCTTTGATGTTAATTGCAAAATAGACGACGATACCCAAGCCGATATAGAAATGCAATCCAGCCGTATGCAGGAAGAAAAAAGCGGCAATCATAATAATCTGAAAGCGCGAAGCATATATAATCTTTGCGATCTCCACTCTTTTCCATGCGCCACGATGTAGATAATGAACTGCTCCACGATGGGATACGCGCAATGTTCGTAAACAAAGTGATTGAATCAAGGGAGGGATTAGCTGTGGCAGGCGAATTGTTAATGAGCATAAGCAAAGACGAGCGGGAGCGGCGGATGACTCGCCGCTCCTGTTTGCGTGATAGACCCATATCCGCTATTGCTTCTCCTTACTCCATTACGGCTTTTTCTTTATTGCTACCTGCGCCGCAGGGTCTACGCCGTCGGAGATGAATATTCCGGTAGGCAGAGGCATCGGCGGGTTCACCGTGAAGCATACGTCGAAAATCAAAAGATTTTGATGATTTGTTCAAGCGTCTGGAAGAATCGGGGCTGATGAAGCACATAGCCAACTATCAGCAGACCAAGCCTGTCTATGACGGAACTGTAAAATTTTGTTTGTCGAATCGTGGTGGGTGGTGTATAATGTTTCATGCGAGGTGCAAACGTGAATATAGATTTATATGAAACACAGAATATAATTGATTCGACAAAAGAACAGGTTTATTTGCAGGGCAAAACGCATACGGGAAACCGCGCAAAGCCGCGCAGAGGGCAGGTTTTTAACTGTCATTTGGGCGTTGGCGTGGGGAGCGAATTTCAAAAACGGCGGCCTTGCGTTGTGTTGAGTAACAACGTGAACAATGTTAATAACAGCATTGTCATTGTCGCGCCAATAACACACACGGAAAAAGATTTGCCTATCTGCGTTCCTATTGCCGATAAACATGGTGCTGATGGTTCGCTTGTTCTCAATGGCAGCGCTAACCTTTCAAGTATGCGTTCTGTCAGCAGCTATCGGCTTGCGGGCCTGATTTGCGAACTTAAAAATGAAGAAATGGACAAAATCGACGCGGCTATTGCAAGGCAGTTGGATATTATGCGGCATTACAGTACGCTCCAATCAGTAATCCAAGACAATAAAGACCACATTGAACGGCTTAATTCCGTACTGGAAAGACTTTGCGAAATGACGGGTACGAAAAACAACAAAGATTTAATCGCTACGGTAGAGAGCCTGATTGCTCAAAAATGACAAAATTTTGCTATTGACATTGACCTTGAAAAATGCTATCCTTTACTTACAAAAAGAACCGTTCACGAGCGGGGCGGTTATTCTAACTTCACAAAGGGAGGAAGTCACGAGTGGGCTTCCTTTTCAGTATCGCTTAGTAAGGGGATCGAAGAAAAATTGCAGAAGCAGGGTACAGGAGCGGCGGATGACTCGCCGCTCCTGTTTGCGTGATAGACCCATATCCGCTATTGCTTCTCCTTATTACGGCTTTTTCTTTATTGCTACCTGCGCCGCAGGGTCTATGCCGTCGCCGAAGGTCCAATAGTACCCATCGGTGTAGCCATACCAGTACTCATCCTCATCGTATACTCGCATGATCTCCAGCCCGCCGAAATCGTAGTACGTATCATAATCCGAGGGGTCGAGCTCCACGCCGCCGACGATAAA
>WRJV01000020.1 GCA_009778415.1 Clostridiales bacterium
AGGAACGAGGCAAAGGTCATCGGCTCTTTGATCGACAGCATACGCATGCAGAACTACCCGCAGGAGCAGGTCAGGATTTTCGTCGTTGCCGACAATTGCACTGACAGCACTGCTGAAATCGCAAAGGGCATGGGCGCTGTAGTTTACGAGCGCAGCGACACGTCAAAAATCGGGAAAGGGTACGCGCTCAATTTTCTGTTTGACAAGATACTCAGAGAAGACGATTGCGAGGCCTACGTCATATTTGACGCAGACAACCTGGCCTCGCCGGATTTCCTGTTGGAAATGAACAAGGTGTTCAGCAGAGGCTACAGGGTGGTGCTCGGCTACCGGAATTCCAAGAATTACGCGTCAAATTGGGTGTCAGCCGGGTCCTCGCTGTGGTTCCTCAGAGATTCCGAGTACCTCAACCACCCCCGGATGCTGATGAACACGAGCTGCCTGGTAGCCGGCACGGGTTTTTTGATCGGCAGGGCAGTCCTCGAAGAAAGCAACGGGTGGCATTATTTTTCGCTGACCGAGGATGTTGAATTTACCGCCAACATGATAATAAAAGGCGAAAAAATCGGCTACTGCGGCAAAGCCGTGTTTTTTGACGAACAGCCTGTGGACTTTACGCAGTCGTGGGTGCAGAGGGTGAGGTGGGCGAAAGGGTTCTATCAGACTATATGGAAATACGGGAGGGACTTGATCGCGGGGGTTGCCGTGAAGCACAATTTCGCCTGTTTCGACATGCTGATGTCAATTTTCCCTGCATTGCTGCTGACGCTTGCTTATTTCATCGTCATCTTGGTGAGGCTGTTTGTGAATTTCGCCAGGAGGCCTTCACTGAACGCATTGATATACAGCATAATGTACCTGGCGCCTTTTGTCATATTCGGGTACATCCTGCTGTACTGCATCGGGCTGATCCCAACGATAACAGAATGGGGCAAGATCAATGCCCCAACCGGGAAGAAAATACTGTACACCTTTACGTTCCCCGTCTTCATGCTGACGTTTATCCCGATCGCCGGCGTGGCCCTGTTCAAAAAAGTGGAATGGGAACGGGTGGAACACACGATTGACAAGAAGATAGAGGATATGGTAAAAACCTGACAAGGAGGGAGAGCATGGCGCAGTTATACTACAGGTACAGCACAATGAACGCAGGGAAATCGATAGAGATAATAAAGGTGGCGCACAACTACGAAGAAAGGCATAAAAGGGTGCTGACACTAGTCCCCGGAATCGACGACCGCCACGGCCCGGGGCTGGTTACGTCAAGGATTGGCATCCAGATTGAAGCCACCGTCGTCAACGACGAGACGAACATACTCGAGCTTTTCATGAAAGAGGGCGCAAAGGAGAAAATCGCATGTGTCCTGATAGACGAATGCCAGTTTTTGAAGAAGCACCATGTGGAGGAGCTGGTGGAAATAGTCGACAGCTGCGACGTGCCGGTGCTTGCGTACGGCTTGAAGAACGATTTTCGGAACGAACTGTTTGAAGGGTCGTACTACATGCTCATATACGCGGACAAGATAGAAGAGATCAAGACCATATGCTGGTGCGGCAGGAAGGCTACCATGGTCGCTCGGGTGGCGGACGGCAAGTTCGTAAAGCAGGGGAAGCAGATAGTCGTTGGGGGAAATGAAATGTACGTGTCCCTGTGCCGAAAGCACTACCACGACGGAAGGCTCGGGCCGGACTGGGGCAAGGATGAAAAATGAACGCGGAGGAAAACCGGCGCTGCTGCTCCACAGCTGTTGCGGGCCGTGCAGCACGTCGGTGGTCGAGTCCCTGGCGCCGCAGTACGATATTACGGTTTACTTCTACAACCCGAACATAACAGACCGTGCCGAGTACGACAAAAGGCTGGAAAACCAGCAGAGGTTCATCGACGCGTACAACAACAGCCGGGCAGACCAGCCGGGCAAAATCGCGCTTGTTTTGGGGGAATACGAGCCTTTGAGATTTTACGGCGAGGCAAGGGGCCTTGAGAACGAGCGCGAGGGTGGCGAACGCTGCCGGGCGTGCATCAGGATGAGGCTGGAAAAGACGGCCCAGGCCGCTAGTTTGGGCGGTTTTGGAGGGTTTGCGACCACGCTCTCGGTCAGCCCGCACAAGAGCTACCCCATGATAAGCCAGGCCGGGCAGGAGCTTTCGGTGCAGTACGGCGTTGACTTTGCCGACTGGGACCACAAGAAAAACGGCGGGTACCAGCGCAGCCTGGAATTGTCGAGGGAATACTCCCTGTACAGGCAGAACTACTGCGGCTGTGAATATTCCAGAGGTGAAAAAGGTGAAAAATGAAGTATGAAATACGTGGAACTTGTTATAGCAAACAACAGCGACAAGACAGACCGTTATTACACATATGGCTGCCCCTTCGACGACGTTTCGGTTGGGCAGAAGGTCATAGCCCCTTTCAACAAGGGGAACAAGCTGAAAGAAGCGTACGTATTCGAGGTGCATGACGAACTGAAGGAAGAAATAAAGGGCTTGAAGCTTGTCGATTCCGTAGACAGGCAAATATGCCTGACGGAAGAGGCCGTCAGGACGTGCATATGGATGAAAAGGCGCTACGCCTGCAGGCTGATTGACGCCGTAAACTGTTTCACGCCGGCAGGGTCTGGCTCAAAGAGGGGGAAAAAGCGGAACCCGTACCAGGGCGCGGCCGGGGAAATGCAGGACATCAAGGCCCTTACAGCGGAGCAGACCAGTGCGCTGCGCCGGATTTCAAGCTGCATCGAGGAACAGCGCCACAGGATATTTTTGCTTCACGGCGTGACCGGGAGCGGCAAAACCGAGA
>WRJV01000021.1 GCA_009778415.1 Clostridiales bacterium
GGCATCATCTGCGCCGCAGAGCAGTCCGTGATATGCCCGAGGGAAAAATACGACGACATAATGGCAGAGTTTGAGCGCAGCGGCGCCTATGTCATAAGGGAAAGCGCAGAAAAAGAGGCGCTAAAAAACGCCATGTTCGAAGACGGCGCCATGAACAGGCACGCCACCGGGCAGTCTGCGGCTGACGTGGCAGCCTTGGCACGGATACCTGTCCCTTTAGGCACGAAAATCATAGTCGTGCCTGCCAGCGAACCGGGCGCAGGGGACATCTTTTCAAAAGAGAAGATGTGCCCAGTGATCGCGGCTTATTCCTACGGCGATTTCAAGGAAGCAGTGGAAATAGCCAGGGAAAACTTGGAAACTGAAGGGAAAGGCCACAGCGTAGCCATCCATTCGAACACAGTGAAAAACATCGAATACGCAGGCGAGGAGCTGTGCGTGTCCAGGTTCTTGATAAACCAGCCCTGCGCCGGAAGCGCGGGCGGCAGCTTTTACAACGGGCTTGCGCCGACGAACACCATGGGGTGCGGGTCGTGGGGGCACAACAGCATCTCGGAAAACCTCGACTACAAGCACTTGATCAACATATCAAGGATTGCCTACTACATGCCGGACAACCATGTTCCTGACGACGAAGAACTTTGGAATTGATGGAGAAAAACATTCTGCTGACAATCGAATACGACGGGACCGGCTTCTGTGGCTGGCAGAAACAGCCCGGCAAGCGAAGCGTCCAAGGCGAAATAGAACGGGCTTTGGGCATCGTCTGCGGGCAGGAAATCAAAGTAGACGGAGCGAGCAGGACGGACGCGGGCGTACATGCATACGGGCAACGGGCGAACTTTGCCGGCGATCTTAAGATTCCGGCAGACAGGATTGCAATAGCCGCAAACAACATCTTGAGTGGAGGAAAGAGTTCAAGCAGCGCAGGCGGTGATGTCCGCATAACCGCTGCCGAGGAAAAACCTATGGGTTTTCATGCCCGCTTTGACGCGAAAGCAAAAAAATACGTATATAAAATAAGAAACGAAAGCACAGCCGACGTTTTCGGGCGAAATTACGCATACCATGTTGCAAGGCCGCTAAACGTCAAAGCGATGGAAGACGCAGCAGGGCAGATCGCTGGGACAAAGGACTTCAAGTGCTTTCAAGCTGCGGGAGGGGAGGAAAAGAAGACCACGGTGAGGACTGTTTACAGCCTCAGAATAACGGGGGCGCGGGACATCCAGATCGAAATCATCGGCGACGCGTTCCTCTACAACATGGTTAGAATTATCGCGGGGACTCTGGTGGAGGTTGGGCTGGGGAAGCTGCACCCTTTAGCGTTGGCACCCATCATTGAAAGCAGGGACAGGCAAAATGCAGGGCATACCGCCCCGCCCCAAGGGCTTTTCCTTGCAGAGGTTTATTACAACATCGATTACTTAGGAGGATTTTATGGACAGACCGGATTGGGATGAGTACTTTATGGAGATGGCCGTTTTGACTGCCCGGAGGTCGACCTGCTTGAGGAGGCAGGTGGGCGCAGTCATAGTCAGGGACAGGCACATAGTCGCAACGGGCTACAACGGGGCGCCGAGGGGCATCGAGCACTGCGAGGAGAGGGGCGGCTGCGTGAGGGAAAAACTGCACATACCGTCAGGGGAACGGCATGAGCTGTGCATGGCGCTTCATGCCGAGCAAAACGCGATCATCCAGGCGGCGACCCTTGGGGAGAGCATTGAGGGGGCTACGATATACATAACAAACCAGCCGTGCGTCATCTGCGCCAAGATGATCATCAACGCCGGGATGAGGCGGATTGTGGTTAAGGACGGTTACCCGGACCAGCTGGCGGTCGACTTGCTGGCCGAAGCGGGCCTGAAAATAGTGATGGTAGGGGATCAGTAAAAAATGGGTCAATGGATGGTATTCCCGGCATCGTTATTTTTGAGTTTAATCTTCACCCCAATTGCCATCTTCCTGGCACCCAAAGTGGGTGCTGTAGACATACCAAAAGACAACCGCAGGATGCATGACAAGCCCATGCCCCGGTTTGGAGGGTTTGCCATATTTGTCGGCACGATGACGGCTATCGCAGTCTTTCTGGCTCCGGGCAACCAGCAAATGGAAGGCATCCTCGCAGGCGGCGCACTGATGTATGCGCTGGGGCTGATAGACGACATCAAGGGCCTTCAGGCAAAAGTGAAATTTTTCGGCCAAGTTGCCATAGCCTGCATCGTCTTTGCTTTTGGCGTGAGAATCAATTTCATGGCAGGCTTTTTCTCTCCTACTGCGGAACTCACCTTTTTTTCAGGCTTGTCTGCCTTTGTCTTGACGGTGGTTTGGATTGTTGGAATCACAAACACCATCAACCTCATTGACGGATTGGACGGCCTTGCGGCAGGGGTTGCAATGATAGCTTCTTTTTCCATCGCTTACGCGGCATACATCTCCTTTGGCATGGGGACCGGGACGCTTTCCATGCTGGCGCTGGCAGGCGGTGCGCTGGGCTTCCTGCCGTTTAATTTCCATCCCGCCAAGATATTCATGGGCGACAGCGGCTCGCTATTTTTGGGGTTTATGCTAGCGGCGCTCTCTATCGAGGGCGCGACCAAGAGCGCTACTATAGTTGCGACGATCGTGCCGGCGCTTGTGCTCGGAGTTCCGATATTCGACACGGCATTCGCGATATTGCGGCGGATGGTGAACAAAAAGCCCATAATGGAAGCCGACAAAGGGCATCTGCACCACAGGATAATGGCGGCAGGCTTCGGGCAGGCCAGAGCCGTGCTGATGCTCTACGGCATCAGCGGGACT
>WRJV01000022.1 GCA_009778415.1 Clostridiales bacterium
CAGCAGCAATGCTTCATCCAAGGCTCTTCGCCCAGTATGGCTTTGGCTTTGTCGTGGATGACCTTCCAGAACTTGGCATAGTTTTCAATACTGGCGTTGGGGTTGCCGTCGTGCCCGTGGCCCAAAGCGAAGCATTGCTGGGTGCCCCAGAGCGAGTCGACCTTGAGGCCGTCAAACCCGTAGTCCCTGAAAATCAAGTTGCAGAAATAGTCAGTGTATTCTTCCATGACCCTAGGGTTGCCGAGGCAGAGGTCGCCGGTGCCTGTCTGCGGGTAGTATCCGGTTTCCCTTACGTACCAAGGCTTTGGCGAGTCGGGCAGAAGCTGGCCTGTAGCCGGGTCGTACTGCGCCGCGTTGGCAGTTATCATGTAGTCCGGATGCGCAAGTGTGAATGGAGTGTCTATCTGGATGTTTCGGCTGTTGACACCGCCGTTGGTTGCATTGCCTATTACCGCGCCGCTTCCGGCTGTTGCGCTCGACCAGCCGGCATCACCGCCGCCATGCAGGAACACCGCAGAGGGCATGCACCACGCGGCGGTCTTGAACCCGTGGGCGTGCATGAAGTCGTTCCATGCCCTGACCACAGCTTTGGTGTCTTCCTCGGTGACGTTCGGCAAGTTAAAGTATTCCGCGACGTCTCTCCACTTGCTCGCTATGGCGATATAGCCGCCTTCACCGCACCTTTGGGTCTGCTCCAACAATTGCAGCGCAGTCATGCCGCCGGTGCCTCCGGGGTTCCTTGAGCCGGTGCCTGTCCCTCGGGGGTACCATGCAGCGTCAAGGATCACGTATTTAATGCCCCAGTTGTCAAACGTGCCGTCTAGGGCAAAGGTGATCGACTGAAGCGGGTTGAAGCCTTCGCCACCGCCCCAGCTTTCCCAAGTGTTGCCCCAAGCGTAGTCGGGGTAAGTCTCGGGGTCCGGCAGGGCGAGCCAGTCGCTGGGCATTTCCTCGCCGTTTATTTCAAGGTCTGGAATAAAAGCCATTGCTTGGGAGAACTGCCTGTTGCCTTCGTAGAGGTCGCCGGTGTGGACGCCTACGATGCTGGTGCCCACGTCAGTCAGCACTCCGGCTTCCAGCGTAGCCCCAGGCCAGCCTACCCATGTGTAAGCCGTGTCGTGTTTGCCGCTTATGCCGCTGCCACGTGTGGGAAGCTCCATGCCGCGAACCATGTGCGGCATTGCAGAACCAACCATAATGCCCACGTTTTCGCCCCAATAATCGTTGATTGGGATTCCTCCGTTTTCAGCCCAGAACCAGTTGTTCCTTGAAATAAGGCTGGGCGCACCGGATTCGTCGGCTGTACTGTGCTTTGAGCTGAGTTCGTCGGTGTTTCCAAGCCCCATTGTGCTGAACACAGGCATGACGTAGTCCATGCCCCAGATGAGAGCAGTGCCCTGGAACGTCCACAAGCCTGCTTCCCTCTTGTTTGCAATGTACCTGTTGTCCGGAAGCGGGTCGTAAATCTTGTAGTTGTTTTCGACGAACCTGGCAATGCTTAAGCTGCCTGCGCCGTCGAAGCGGTATTTCGACGTTACGGATATGACGCCCGGGTTCCTGTAGGACGTCTCAATGACTAAGACGCGGGTAAGGTTTGCCGTGGCGCTCTTGCCGGTCACCGTCAAGCGGTCACCAGGCCCAAAATACGTCGTCACGTTTGTTTCGTTTACAGCGTCAGTAAGCACAAAGTTGTCTATGGCGACTTCGTTCCCTGTGACATTCCCCGTTGACCTTGTGCCCGTCGTGGCGTAGCCTGATTTGTCTGACAAAAGCTTGGCTGAGCCGTTGTTGAAATTGGCTGTGCCTGTGCCTGTCCCGGCTGACCATGGGAGCTTTCCTGCCCAAGCAGTCTGGATGGCTGCCGAAAGCCCTGTCGGAACTATCGGCTCCGGTTTTTGCGTCATCGGCGTGATGCTGCCGTCGTCCTCGACCCGGTAAACCGTCATCGACAAATTGTCGTCGACTTCGACGTAAACCCCGTTGCCGGACAGCGCAGCGCCTCCTGCATATGCAGTTGCAGTTGGTTCAGAGTCTGCCGCTGCGGGAACGACGTAAGTCATAACCAGCATCAGCGACAATGCGATCATTAGAAATTTCTTCATTTTTATAAACCTCCTTACACGGGCTAGGCCCGCAACTTAGCATGGAATTTTTTTCAAGCGGAGAGCAGTGCTAAAAGCGACGCTGTTGGCACTGCCCCTAAAGTGTGTACGCATTAATGAGGAATGGGCGGTTCCTGTTTTGGCATGTCACAGGCATGTCATAGGCATGTCACAGGCATGTCGCAGGAACCGCCCCCTTTTGTCACCTTTTGCTATTTGGTGTAGTGGATGAATAGGTCGAGCAGGTCGAGCATGTCGATCCTGCCATCACCGTTGACGTCGCACATGCTTGCCGTGACAGCCTTACCCCTAGAGTCATTGACCTTCACTTGGGTGTCCCAGCCTGCAACGTCTGCGTTGAAACCGACGTACAGCAGCATGATGCCAAGGTCTAGCGCGTCAACGACGTTGTCCCTGTTGAGGTCGTATTTCGAGAAGACGCGCTGGTCGATGTTCGTTGTGGCCCCGCCCAAAATCAAAGCGTCAAGGTAGACGGTGGTCCCGTCAAGGCCTACCGCCTTGAATCCGGTCAGCGTAAAGGATGCGTCGCCCACGCCTCTTGGCGCGAATACGAACTTCGCGATGTCCACGGCTGCAACGGAAGTCAGCCCGGTCGAGCTGCCCGAGGGCAGGCCGAGAGTGACAGTGCCCTTCCACTTGTTGTCGCCCGCATATACCCAGAAGATGTCGTTTAAGGGCGCAAACCCGGA
>WRJV01000023.1 GCA_009778415.1 Clostridiales bacterium
TCACGGCCAGGCATGACAATTTTAAAGCTAAGGTCTTTGCTGTCGTGGTGCAACGTCAGCTCAGGGCATTCGTAAATCTCCCGAAGCGTACTTAAGAACATGTCGAACCACAGCTGAACCTTATCGGCTTCGGCTTCGTCATCGTTGGCTAAAGCATTCATCTTTTGATAATTTAAATACAAAAGGTATTTGAGCAAAACATCGCTTCGCAAATCGTCATTCGCTATGTCAACGGCTTCGATTGATTTGGGCAATTGCAGGTCCAGCTTTCGGTCAGCAGGAAGCAGCATGAATATACAATCGCGATGGTCAGTTGAAATTGAAAAAGTATCCCATTTGCTCTTAAAAATAGGCGGTCTGTTTGGTAACACTAATATCGCGCTTTTTTCATCGGACCCATAATAGAAGTTAAATATGTTATCGCCGACAGGTTTCCTGGCACCAAACAAAACATCATTCAATTCCAGCAGCAAGCTTGTCTTTCCGCTGCCGTTCTTCCCTGTCAGTATCAAGTGCCGCTTAGTGTCGCCGGCTATGTCAATGTCAATGTTTTCTAGGTGGCGAACCTTGTCTATGTGCATTTTTTTGATATAGAAATCCTGTATTCCCTGAGAATCCTGCATTTCAACCCCTCCTCGTTTTTTTCAGTATAGCACATTGTGCATCAAAGTCAAACTTTGCTTTGCTGACACGCTGCAGCATCAGTTTTGCCTATTTCCTCTTGAACATCTTCTCTATTTCGTCTTTTGTCAGCCTGACTAGAGTCGGCCGACCGTGGGGGCAGTTGAACGGGTTGTCGCATTTTGCCAAATCAAAGATCAGCTGCCGCATCTCTTCCGCAGCGAGCTTGCTGCCTGCTTTCACTGCCGCCTTGCAGGCGCTTGACATGATTTTTTCAACAGCTGCCGCGTTCCTAAAGTCTGCCGGTCCGCCTGCGTTGTCCAAAAACTCCTCAATGAAATCGTCTGCCTCCCCAAGTGTCATGAACACGGGAACAGCCTTGACGACGAATGCGCTGCCTCCGAACTCCTCTATGTCAAAACCCGCTTTCTGAAGTGCGCAAATCCAGTCTGTAGCGGTATTTTTCAGTGCCGTAGACACGTTCACCACAAAGGGCGCCATCAATAGCTGCTGCTGTTTTTCTTCGCTGTTGTATTGGTTCATGAGCCTTTCATAGAAAACCCGCTCATGGGCTGCATGCTGGTCGATCAGGTAAAAGGATGATTCGTCAATGGCTGTTATGTATGAAGAAAATATGGAACCTGTTATCACAAGCCTCGTGATGTCGAGTTTCTTCGCGTCGTATGAAGCTTCATCCTCCTTGAAATATGCGGTTTCTTCTGCTAATTGAAGGCTCACTTCTTCTCGCATAGTAGACAATATATTATTTATGTCAACTTGCTCCCGCTTTGCTTTCATAAAGCTGCTGCTTTCTTCAGAAACTGGTTCTGCCGATGACTCTGTAACTTCTTTCTGAAAGCTGAATACGTTCCCCCTCTTGATCATAGGAACAGCCTCTTTGGTAAGCAGAGCTTCCTTGACCGCATCTTCGATTAAAGCTGAAACCTTGCTTTCATCATCAAAACGCACTTCCTTTTTGTTGGGGTGTATGTTGACGTCAAGCATTTCTGGCGGCATCGTCAAAAAAAGGAAACAGACTGGGTACCTTCCGGAAAGCAGTTTGTCCGAATACGCTTCAGCCACACCCCTCTCCATTGCTTTGCTCGATACAGCCCTGCCGTTTACGAAAAAAACCTGCATCTTCTTGCTGGGCTTTGAATGCCCCTTTTGGGACGTGTAGCCGGCAAGGACCAGGCCTTCGCCCTCTTTCGCGACCGGCACGAGGCTTTTTTCGATTTCGCTGCTGTACACCGTCAATATTGCGCTCAGCGCACTGCCCTTGCCGGAAGTTGAAAACAAGATGTTCCCATTGCTGATCATTCGCATCCTTGCATTGGGGTAAGCAATCGCCATTTTGGATATGAAGTCGATTATCAGCGTGCTTTCGGCAGCGTCCGTTTTCATGAACTTGTGCCTTGCCGGTGTGTTGAAAAACATGTCTTCAACTATTATGGTCGTGCCGTCGGGGCAGCCCACAGGCTCGTTTGACTTTACATCGGAAGCCTCAATCTGAACCCGCGCCCCTGCCTTGGCGCCGGCGGGCTTCGTAATGAGCTCGCATCTTGACACTGCCGCGATGCTTGCCAGCGCCTCTCCCCTAAAGCCAAGGGTCTCGATGCGCTCAAGGTCGCTTGGGCTTTGGATTTTGCTGGTGGCATGCCTCTTGAAAGCGAGAAGCGCTTCGCCCTGCGCTATTCCGCAGCCGTTGTCGGTTACCCTGATGTATGACTTGCCTCCGTTTTTTATTTCAACCGTTATGGAATCCGCACCTGCGTCAATGGCGTTTTCAACCAGTTCCTTAACTATGGAAAGCGGCCGTTCGACGACTTCGCCTGCTGCAATTTTGTCTGCCACGTTTTTGTCAAGCACCCTGATCATTTGCTGCCTCCTTGAGTTCTTCCAGTATTTTGAACGCTTCCGATGGCGTCAGTTCCATAAGGTTGAGGTTTTTCAGCCGCTGGACGACCGGGTTTGGGGCGAACGAAAAGAACGAAATCTGCTCCTCGCAGGGTTCGCCTGCCTCCTCGTATTTCGACAGGTCTATGCTTTGCGCGGACTTTTCTAGCTCGGAAAGTTTTTCGGCAGCCTTGGTCAGTACCGCCCTCGGCACCCCGGCAAGCTTTGCCACGTGTATGCCGTAGCTTCTGCTGGCGCTGCCCTCCACGATCTTGTGCAGGAAGACTACGCTCCCACCCTCCTCCGAAACGTCCACG
>WRJV01000024.1 GCA_009778415.1 Clostridiales bacterium
ATAAGCCGTATCCAATCAAAAACCCCTTCCGGCGAGCTGCCGGTCAACAGCGTCTTAGCGAGGACCCCGGCGACAATTGCGATGGCGCCGATATAGCCAAACGTTGAAATCTGCTTCGCCAGCTTGCCGAGCTTCACCTGCAGCGGTGTCTGCCTCGTGTCTTCCTGTACTTCAAGGGCCAGTTCTCCGAAGATCGTCTTGTCCCCTACTACTTTTACTTCAAAATGGGCTTCGCCGCCGCAGACGACTGTCCCCCTATATGCGTAATGCCTGTTGAGCAGGTCTTTTGCATCGTATTCGCCGCCGCTGCCTAGAGGGACTTTTGCCGCCTCTTCTGTTTCGCCGTTCAGCGCCGCCTGATCCACATTGACGGCGCCGCCTATGATTTCGCCGTCTGCCGGAATTTTGTCTCCCGCCTGCAGGAAAATGATGTCGCCGACGACAACCTCGCTTACATGTATCTCTTCAAGCGCCCCGTCGCGGACAGCCTTGGCCATCTCCTTGGCTTCCTCTTCCTCTTTCAGCGCAGAAGCTTTGCCCTCCTGCTTGTTCTCGCTTACTGACGCCACGCCGTTGGCAATCAGTATTGCGATCAATATGCCCACAGGCTCAAACCACTCTGCCTGCTTGAGGAAAAACAGAATTACCTGGACTACCAAAGCGACAAGCAGGATCATGATCATCGGGTCCTTGAAACCCTCAAGTATCTTCTTCCACAGCGGGTCTGCCGGAATCTGCGTCAGTGAGTTCGACCCGTATCTGCTGCGGCTCTCTTCTACTTCCTGGATTGTCAAACCGTTTAATTTCATAATTGAGTTCCTTTCATCTCGTATTATTCACAGTATTCATTAAGGTCATTATAATCACCGCGATGAAACAAGTCAATTATTTTCTTTCGATATTACACGGGCTGCGTTCAGTATGGCAAGCAATGCCACGCCCACGTCGGCAAAAACCGCCTCCCACATGTTGGCAGCCCCAAACGCGCCCAGCAGAAGGAAAACAGCCTTCACGCCCAATGCGAAAACGATGTTCTGCCAGACTACCCGCTTTGTGAACCGCGCTATTTCCACTGCTTCAGCCAGCTTCGACGGCTCGTCTGTCATCAGCACCACATCTGCCGCTTCAATAGCCGCATCGGTGCCAAGGCCTCCCATAGCCACGCCCACGTCGGCCATGGCAAGCGCCGGCGCGTCGTTTATGCCGTCCCCCACGAAGGCCAGTGCGCCATTTGGCCTCTTCTCCATGCCCAGGCTTTCAACTTTTTCTACTTTTTCCCAAGGCAGCAAGCCTCCGTAGGCTTCGTCGATCTGCAGCTGGCAGGCTGCAGCGCTTGCTGCCAGCGGGCCGTCGCCGGTCAGCATGACTGTTTTTCGGACTCCGTTTTTCTTAAGCGCGGCTATGGCATTTGCGCTGTCCGGCTTCGCTTCGTCGGCTATCACGATATAGCCCCTGTACACGCCGCCTGATGCTACGTAAGCCTTTGTCCCCGTACCTGTTTGTTCTTCAAAAACGATGCCTTTGTCGTGCATGAGCTTCTCGTTCCCCACTATGACCTCTTCGCCGCCTGCCCAAACACTCACTCCGTGCCCCGCAGTTTCGCTGTACCCGGCAAGTTCGCCCTTGTCAACTGCCTTGCCGTGCTCCCGCATTATCGACGCGGCAATCGGATGGCTTGAGTACGCCTCTGCCTTTGCCGCCGTTTCCAGCAATTCTTCCCTGCCAAACCCGTTCGCCGGATGAACTTCCGTCACCTCAAACACGCCTCTTGTGAGCGTTCCGGTCTTGTCAAGCACCACTATGTCAAGATTGCCCAAAGCTTCCAAGTAATTCCCCCCCTTTACCAGAATGCCTCTTTTTGACGCGAGCCCTATGCCGCCAAAGAAGCCGAGTGGGATCGAAATCACCAGTGCGCACGGGCAGGAAATGACGAGGAATATCAGCCCTCGGTTCAGCCAGTCTGACCACGCCCCCCCAAAAGCGATGGGCCCAGCCAAGGCGATCAGCGCAGCGAGGCAGACGACTACAGGGGTGTAGTACCGTGCGAACTTTGTGATGAAATTCTCTGTGGGCGCTTTTTTCTCTGCCGCGCTCTCAACCAGCCTGACGATCCTAGAAGCTGCCGACTCGCCAAAAGCCTGCGTCACTTCAACTGTCAACAGACCGTTCGTGTTGACGCAGCCCGACAAAACCGCGTCGCCCTCAGCAACCTTGCGCGGCACGGGCTCCCCTGTCAGAGCCGAAAGGTCCAGTAAGGCGCTGCCGCCTGCCACTACTCCGTCCAGTGGAACCTTCTCGCCCGGCTTCACGACAATCACGTCTCCAATTGCAACGGTTTCGGGCGCAACCCGCACGAGCTCTCCGCCTACCGGTATGTTTGCGTAATCAGGCCTTACGTCCATAAGGCTTGCGATGGTTTTCCTGGATTTGCGCACTGCCAAACCTTGGAAGTGCTCGCCCATCTGATAAAACAGCATCACGCCCACTGCTTCGGCGTATTCGCCGATGCAAAATGCTCCGACCGTAGCTATCGCCATCAAGAAGTTTTCGTCGAACACCCTCCCGCGAGCGATGTTTTTGGCTGCAATAAAAACTACGTCCCACCCCAGCAAGATGTACCCCGATGCAAATACAGCAAGCGCAAGATATGCGCTTGCGCTTGTCAAATGTTGAAATGCCACGCCCAAAGCTAGGAGCGCCGCCCCGGCGGCGAGCCGTGCCACATGCCCCCTGCCTTCGTTTACATGCCCGTGGCACCCGCAGCTTTCGCTTGCGCCGCTGTGGCACCCGCAGCTTTCGCTTGCGCCGCTGTGGCACCCGCGGCTGTCGTTTGCGCTGCTGT
>WRJV01000025.1 GCA_009778415.1 Clostridiales bacterium
ATCTCGAATTCGCCGGCATCAGCAGCGTTTAACACTGTTTCAACTACGATTTCCTTCAAGTCGTCGCCCTCGCTTATTATCGGGGCTCTAAGCCCTCTCGAAACTGTTCCTGTCAGTCTTGCCATCTGCACACCCTCCTTAGCGAAAAACATACCCCTTAAAATTATAATGCCTTGCGTGCCATGTGGCAAGTTGTAATGTTAAAACTGAGGCAAAAAAATTCACACTGTGAGTGCCACTTGCCTTTTCAGCTTTTTTGGGTTAAACTTAATATGTGAAAATCTACGTTGGTTTTTGAGCGGTGCATGGGGCAGAGCACCATGCAGGGCTTGCGGGCGACGCCCGCGTTGGAAAGGAGTGAATTAATGCGGTTTTTTATTGTTGATGCGTTTACTGAAAACATCTTTGGAGGCAACCCTGCCGGAGTTGTCCTGCTGGACGAAAAATCAAACTTTCCCGATGACAGCACTATGTTGAAAACGGCCGCAGAGCTCAGATACTCTGAAACCGCTTTTGTCATGCCGATGGCTGGCAACGAATTGCAGATACGGTATTTTACGCCAGCCGCAGAGGTGGATTTTTGCGGCCACGCAACTATTGGCACCTTCACCGTGCTGCTGAAAACAGGGCACGCAAAGAAAAAATCCTCTTTCCAGATCCACACCCTGTCAGGAGACCTCAAGATAGACATCGCCGGCGGCCTCGTCATGATGGAAATGCCGACTTCAAAGGTGTTGAAAATCCTCAACAGCCAGCCTGTCATAAAGGAATTGTACAGGTCCCTCGGCGTCGAATGGTCGCCCGTCTCAGCCATTGACAGCAGACGGCAAAAAGTTGAGCTTCTGCCGGCTTTCATATCGACAGGTTTTCCCGACATATTCATGCCTGTGCAAGACCGCATCGCCCTTGCAGCCATCGAGCCGGATTTCAGGGAGCTTTCCGCGCTGACGGAAAGGCTTCAGGCCGGCGGCGTCCATGCTTTCACTTTGGACACCCCTGACACGGGCATCACTGCGTGCTGCAGGAATTTCGCGCCGCTTTATGGCATAGACGAGGAAGCCGCCACAGGGACGGCAAGCGGTGGGCTGACCTTTTATCTGCACGAGAACGGGATTCTCGGCGGGGGGGATTGCTGTTTCCTCCAAGGCGAATCAATGGGTAGGCCGTCTATGATATTCTCTTCAATTGACGCGGCCAAAGACCCCGTCAAGATCAAAGTCGGCGGCAAAGGCGCCATATTGGCTGAAGGCGAAATATTTATATAAGGAGGCCCTGCAATGCAAAGATCACATATCCTGTCAGTCGTCCTCATCGCATTTTTGCTCGTGTCGATTGCAGCCTGTTCAGGCGGAGGCGCTTCGGATGAGCCCGCCGCTTTCGAGCCAGTGAAAATCGCAGTGCTGAACGGGCCCACCGGCATAGGCGCGGTCGAGCTCATGGACATGCCAGAGAAATACGAAGTGTCGGTTTACCAGAGCCCGGACGAGATAACGGGCAAAATCATAACAGGCGAGGTTGACGTGGCGGCTGTACCCTCAAACTTGGCAGCGGTGCTTTACAACAAGACCGAAGGGCAGATAGTGAACCTCGGCCCAGTAGCCTTGGGCGTACTGTACATAGTGCAAAATACCGAAGGCTCAAGCGACATCATATCGTCTATAGGCGATTTGCGGGGCAAAGACGTGCTGGTAGCTGCAAAGGGCAGCACTACCGAGTATATTTTGAACAAACTGCTGGTTTCTGCCGGCCTGGACCCCGAATCAGACGTGAAAACAGAGTGGTTTTCCAACCACACTGAGGTCAATACCGCCCTGTTTGCGAATCCGGGCGCCGTCGCGATGATTCCGGAGCCATTTGTGAGCGTGGCTGTCAGCAAATCGGAAAACATCAAGACTGTCCTCGACCTGAACGCAGAGTGGAACAAGGCGACAGGCAAGGAACTGCCCATGAGTTCCCTAATTGCGCAGAAATCCTTTGCCGAGGGCAGGTCCAAGGACACCGCAATTTTGCTTTCTGACTACGCGGCGTCAATAAAATTTGTCAACGAGTCCCCGGACGCTTCGGGGCTCATAGCTGAAAAAGGGTTCATCCCTGATGCGGAAATAGCTAAAAAAGCGATTCCCGGCTGCAACCTTGTGATGTTTGAAGACAGGCAGGAAGGTTTTTCGGTGCTGAAGGCCTACTACGAGATATTGCTGGAAGCAGACCCTAAGTCAATCGGAGGAAACCTCCCAGATGAAGATTTCTACCACTAAAAAGATACTGCTCATAGCTCTGTTCTGGCTTCTTGCCTGGCAAGCAATCTATCTCTCCGTTGGCAGGGAAATCATCGTTCCCTCGCCTTACAGTGCGCTAAAGAGCTTTTTGTCCCTGATAGCGTCGGCAGCATTTTACCGGGACGTTGCGGCTACCGTTTTCCGCTGTGCCTTTGGAATGCTGCTTTCGTTTGTCTTCGGGCTTGGAACGGCTCTGCTGTCTTACCGTTTTTCATACGTCAGAAGCCTGCTTTCACTGCCCGTGCTCGTTTTCAAAGCAACCCCTGTCATGGCAATCATACTGTTCTTGCTGCTTTGCCTGACATCGGGCAAAGTTCCCGTCGTCGTGTGCTTCCTGATGTGCTACCCAATAGTCTATACAAACCTGCTCTCTGGGTTTGACCACATAAACAACCAGCACCTCGAATTGTCGAAGCTCTACCGCTTGGGCGTTGCTGACACCATGTTTTTTATCTACCTGCCCTCAGTCGCACCGGAAATCTCTGCCTCGCTCAACCTGATCTCCGGGCTGTCCTGGAAGACGGTGGTTGCGGCCGAAGTCCTGGCCACACCCCATTTCTCAATGGG
>WRJV01000026.1 GCA_009778415.1 Clostridiales bacterium
ATGCCTATCAGCATGCAAAGCACTGTCAGCAAAGCAAGCAATCTTTTTCTTTTCACTACCTTCTCCTCCTTTTTTGAGATGAAATAACTTCGCCTCTTTTCTTCTGTCGTTGAGGTTCGACCTTTTCAGCCTCGCTTTTAGGGTTCGTGGTTAACCCGCAAATTGTCCGTCGGAACCACCCTCTCTCGTTACATAAGTATTACCACAGAACAAAAAACTGTTGCCTATATCTTACCATTTTGCCCTAAAAAGTCAAGATAAAAATCGTCTGGCGGCTTCAGAAAATGCGCGGCGATAAATAACTTCGCCAGGTAATTGCATTATTGCCCGCGATTTGATATAATGTCTTTCAGCGCGGAGAACCCGCAGATGCAGGTGATTATGAAGAAATACGTCTATTTGATAAGGCACGGGACGACAGCCGCAAACCAGCAGAATTGTCTATACGGGCATTCTGACGTCCCCTTGGCAAGAGCCGGCATCGCCCAGGTCAAGGCCTTGGCAAACCTGGGTGCATACCCCAACCCGGCGAATGCAGCTTTCTACACCTCCGGGCTCCTGCGGACGGAGCAGACCCTAGCACTGATATACGGCGAAGTGACTCATGTCAAACTCGACAGCCTAAAAGAAATAGCCTTTGGTGCTTATGAGATGAAGACTCACGACAGCCTAAAAAACGACCCTGTTTACGCCGCATGGGCCAAAGACGAGTCAGGGCTATTGGCGCCCCCCGGCGGCGAAAGCCTCCGGCAGTTTTCCGAACGGGTCAAACATGGCCTTCAAACCATCTTGAGCGCTGGCGAGGAGCATTCAGTCGTCGTTTGCCACGGCGGCGTGGTAGGTGTGATGATGATGTCGTACTTCGACGATTACAGCAACAACATTTATCAGTGGATCCCCGCACCCGGCCACGGGTACACGGTTATTTTTGACGGCAGCTTTCCGTCACGCTATGAGGCATTTTGACAATCCGCGTTTGAAAGGAATGCATTGAAATGAGCAAGAGGATACGCGCGCATATTTTTCTTTTGACCACTGCGTTCATTTGGGGGTCGGCGTTTGTCGCGCAGCGGGTGGCCATGGACAACCTGGGGCCGTTTACGTTCACAGGGCTCCGGATGTTCATAGGTGGTCTCGTGCTGATCCCCATCATCTTGCTGATGCGGAGGAAGGAGACGGCATCAGGCGGCGCCCCGCTTCAAATCAGCGGTTTGACAAGCGACCCGACGTTTATCGGCGGTTTCTTCTGCGGAGTTGCGCTGTTTCTCGCCGGCACTTTGCAGCAAGTCGGCCTCGTATACACCACCGCAGGCAAGGCTGGCTTCATCACCGCGCTGTACATCATAATAGTCCCAATACTCGGCATTTTTATGAAAAGGCGGGTAAGCAAACTGATATGGCTGTGCGTGGCGCTGGCTTTGGCCGGCGTGTACCTCCTCTGCATGAAAGGCGACTTCACGATGAACAGGGGCGATTTGATCATGTTTTTGTCTGCCCTAGGCTATGCCGTTCACATACTGACAGTGGACCACTTTTCCCCGATGGGCGACCCTGTGAAAATGTCGTGCATCCAGTTCTTCGTCTGCGGCACGCTGTGCCTGCCGATGCTGGTGGCAGAGTCGCCGGCAGCTGCTGACCTGCTCGCCGCATGGTTCCCGCTGTTTTACACGGGAGTAATATCGTGCGGCGTCGCATACACCCTGCAGGTAGTCGCGCAAAGGGACACGACCCCTACGGTCACTGCGATAATACTCAGCTTCGAGTCGGTGTTTGCCGTTTTGTCGGAGCTGGTGATCCTGAAAGTTTTCCTCATTCCGAAGGAAATTATCGGCTGCGTCCTTATGTTTGCAGCAATTATAATGGCGCAGATGCCGGAAAAACCAACAACAATAAACAAGGAAGGTGATATTGATGAGTAACGTAACAAGGGAAGCCGCGCTTGAGCTTCTAAAAAAGTACAACACCGAGGAGTTCCATTTGAAGCACGCCTACACGGTCGAAGGAACGATGCGGTATTTCGCGGAAAAGCTGGGGTACGGTGACGACGCCGACTTCTGGGCCACCGTCGGGCTCCTGCACGACATCGACTTCGGGCAGTTCCCCGAGGAGCACTGCCTCAAGGCGCCGGAGCTGCTCAAGGAGATCGGAGCGAGCGACGAGCTGGTGCATGCGGTAGTGTCCCACGGCTATGGGCTCTGCTGCGACGTGGAACCGGTGCACCAGATGGAAAAAATCCTCTTCGCCACTGACGAGCTTACCGGCCTGATCGGCGCCTGCGCACTGATGCGGCCCTCAAAGAGCGTCCAGGACATGGAGGCGTCGTCGGTAAAGAAAAAATTCAAGGACAAGAGGTTCGCTGCGGGATGTTCAAGGGACGTCATAAGGCAGGGGGCAGAAATGCTGGGCTGGGAAATGGACAAGCTGTTTGAGGAAACAATACTTGCTATGAGAACCTGTGAAGTGCTATAATACTGTTGAAGTACGATTATGATAATTATGATTCAACAATGCTGCGGAGGTGTTCTCAAAGGCTGACTTTTCAACTGACTGCCGCGAATACGCCAATCAATTCGGCAATGTCAAATTGATTAACCTATCCGACCTGTTTGAGGGCTTGTAAACGTTTATGGTCGATGCAAACCTGCAGAAAAAACTGAATCAGCTTTCCGGCATCCTGCAAGGCTTCCCTTTTGCCGCAGTTGCGTTTTCTGGGGGCGTGGACAGCACGTTCCTCCTCAAGTACGCCTACGGCGCATTGAAAGGGCGGGTGGTTGCAGTCACTGCGGCGGCACCCAGCTTCGCCCCGAGCGAAATGGCAGAAGCAGCGTCTTTCTGCGCTTCAGAGGGCATACGCCACAT
>WRJV01000027.1 GCA_009778415.1 Clostridiales bacterium
CCTTCGAAGAAAATCTTTGCCACGTTTTTGTAGGCTTTTTCCCTAGCAGCCTCGTGGCTGTCATCAGCTGCAGCGACCCCGAGCACACGCCCGCCTGCAGTCACCGCCGCTGCCCCGCACGAAGACCCGCCGCAGCTTTGGCTCAGTGCTGTCCCCGCATGGAAGACCCAAACGTCGTTGTCAACATTGTCAAGCCCTTCTATGACGAAGCCCTTCTCGTAACTGCCCGGGTAGCCGCCAGAAGCCATCACAACGCAAACGGTTTTTTGGCTGCTCCACTTAATGTCAACGTCAGCTAATGTGTTTTCTGTAACTGCGAGAAAAATATCAAGCAGGTCGGTTTTGAGCCTTGGCAACACGGCTTGGGTTTCGGGGTCGCCAAACCTGACGTTGAATTCTATTACTTTCGGCCCTTCGTCCGTTATCATCAGCCCTGCGTAGAGCACTCCTTTATAGTCGAGGCCGTCGGCCTTTAGCCCCTTTAGCGTCGGTGCCAGTATCTCGTCCATCACTCTTTTTTCCAAAGCCCCGTCAAATAAAAGGCTAGGTGAATAAGCCCCCATCCCGCCGGTGTTCGGCCCTTCGTCGTTGTCATAAACCCTCTTGTAGTCTTGGGCAGATTCCATAGGGACAATGGTTTTCTCGTCCACGAAGCACAGCACGGACGCTTCCACACCGCTGAGGAATTCTTCTACGACCACTTTGTCGCCGGCTTCGCCGAATATTCTTTCACACATCATCTGCTCAATGGCTATCTTCGCTTCTTCTGCAGTTTTGGCTATTACCACGCCTTTCCCCGCCGCCAAGCCGTCTGCCTTGAGCACCATCGGAAACCCGAAAATTCCTATGGCTTCCAACAGATCTTCCTTGTCGGCAAACACCTTGTGCTTCGCCGTGGGGATGCCGTGCCTTTCTAGAAATTCCTTGGTGAAAGCTTTACTGGCTTCGAGCCTGGCACATTTTTTGTTTGGCCCGAAAACCTTCGTTCCTGACGCTTCGAGTGCGTCAGTTATCCCATTTGCCAATGGAACTTCCGGCCCAATCACTGCAAGCCCGATGCCATGTTCCCTCACGGCGTCAGCTATACCGTCAAAATCTTCCACGTCCACAGGCAGGCATCTTGCCAATTTGGAAATACCTGCATTGCCGGGCGCACAGTATATCGTATCAACCCTTGGGCTTTGAGACAAACTCCACACAATAGCGTGCTCGCGCCCTCCGCCGCCTACAATTAGTACGTTCAAAAGTTCCCCTCCCTAATGCCTGAAGTGCCTCATGCCGGTGAACACCATTGCTATCCCCAGCTCGTTTGCCTTTTTTATTGAATCCCCGTCGTTCTTCGATCCGCCTGGTTGTATTATTGCCGTTACTCCCGCCTCTGCCGCTGCTTCTACGCAATCATCAAAAGGGAAATAGGCGTCGGATGCAAGCACGGAAGCTTTCAAGTCAAAGTTCGACTGCCGGATAGCATTTCTGACTGCCCATATCCTGTTGACTTGCCCTGGCCCTACTCCTACAGTCATCCCGTCTTTCGCTAGTACAATCGCGTTGGATTTCACATGCTTCGCTACTTTCATCGCGAATACCATGTCTTGCATCTCTCTTTCTGTCGGAATCCTGTCCGTAACCACGGTTAGTTCGCTTTCATTGAATATCTGGTCGTCATATTCCTGCAGCAAAAGCCCTCCTCGTGTCTTTTTCATGTCTATCTGTTTTTCTCTGCTGTCAGTTATGCCTTCCAGCGTTAAAAGCCTTATGTTTTGTTTTTTTGTCAGTACGTCAAGAGCTTCCTGTGTAAATTCCGGTGCAATGACGATTTCTATGTAGATTTTGCTGATTTCGGCAGCCATCCCTGCATCAATGGGCCTGTTAGCTGCAACGATCCCCCCAAATATCGACGTCGGGTCGCAGTCATACGCTTTTTTGTACGCAGCGAGTATGTCAAATCCGCTTCCAACCCCGCACGGGGTGGCGTGCTTGATCGCTACGACTGTTGGCTCGTCAAATTCTTTCAGGGTTTCGACGGCGGCGTTCGTGTCGTTGATGTTGTTGAACGACAATTCCTTGCCGTGTATCTGCACTGCGTTTGCAAGGCTGCCCCTCCAAGCTCCTACATCCTTGTAGTACACTGCCCTTTGATGCGGGTTTTCCCCATACCTCAAATCCTGCAGTTTTTCAAAGGTCAAAGTGAGCTTGTCCGGAGCGACAGCCGCTGTTTGCCTCCAAAGGTACAATGCTATTATGGCATCGTATGCAGCTGTGTGTTGAAATACTTTTTGCGCAAGCATGAACTTTGTGTCTTGCGACAAGCCTCCTGTTTCCTTGAGTTCGTTGATGACTGCGGGATAGTCGGCCGGGTCGCATAAAGCAACCACGTCCTTGTAGTTTTTGGCAGCTGAACGCAACATCGCCGGACCGCCTATGTCAATGTTTTCAATGGCTTCCTCAAGGGATACGCCTGGTTTCTCGATAGTTTCCTTGAACGGGTAAAGATTGATGGCAACAACATCAATAGCCTCAATGTTTAAATCATCTATCTGTTTCATGTGGTCCGGCTTGTCCCTCATGGCAAGGATGCCTCCGTGAACTGCCGGATGAAGCGTCTTCACTCTTCCGTCAAGGCACTCCGGGAATCCAGTAATTTCTGAAATGCTGGTAACTTCTATCCCGTTGTCTGCGAGCCGTGTATAAGTGCCTCCTGTTGAAACCACTTGAAACCCAAGCTCACAAAGCGCCTGTGCAAATTCAACCACGCCAGTCTTGTCCGATACGCTGATCAATGCTCTCATTTAAAAAATCCTCCGAATTAGTAGTTGGTAGTTTGTAGTTGGTAGTTGGTAGTTTGTAGTTGGTAGTTGGTAGTTT
>WRJV01000028.1 GCA_009778415.1 Clostridiales bacterium
AATTTTACGTCGCTTGTTATTCGACAATGGTGAAGCTTATTAACGCAACGCTAATGTTATTAGCGCCATCCCATTCAATCTCAAGCACCACATGATATTTGTTGCCATCCCATCCCCAGTAGTCCCCACTTACCGAGCTATTTCCCAAAACCAATGGGGCTCTGATATCGCTTGCGACTTCGTTAGTTTTTGATTCATCACAGATAGCAAAGAAGCTATACTCTTCCGGCTCAAAGTCTGACTTTACCCACGTACCGCCAACCTCAATGGCATTATCAAACCACCACTCAGGCCAAATGCTGCCGGAACCGTAGATCCCCAGATAGAAGCAAGTAGGAGAGGGCGCTTCTTTTACATCAATCCAAGTAGACATGGATAAGTATCCATCATCATCGAGTCTGCCTAGGATGGCTTCGTTAATGTACCTTTCGAGCGTCCAATCCCCATCGCCGTAATCTTCAAGACGGAAATCAGGGTCGTTGCTGAAATGGTCATAATATGCGTCATAATCAGTAGAAAAGGCTACTGCATATGTTAATGTTATATCAACACGCCCAGGCTGATCAAGGATTGTTCCCTGAGCCGGAGAGAAGATCGTATCGTCATGCGATACACGATCAATAGATTTAATGCTGCCGTCCGTGTCTTTATACGAAAGATTGATTAAACTCACTTCTGGAAGAAGAATTCCAATTTCCCCCCAACCTTCACCAGTGGCTAAATATTCTGAATAATCAATTGGGTCACCCACATTGAATGTCCTCACATTAAGAGGCTGCCAATAGGCTCCACAAGCCAAAAACAGCGGAAGCGGATCGGAAACTTCTGCTTCTTTAAACGCGCCGACCTTGACCATGTTGGCGCCGTTACTGCCCTTGCTGTCAGCAATCCAGTATTTGCCGGGGCCGTCAATGTCAAACGTAACGACATAATACGCGCTGCTGACCTTATAGGCAACTTCGAGTGTACCGCTAATATCGTCGGTGACGTCAATATACCAAGCGTTAAGTGTCTTGTTGTCCGCAATGAAGCTAAAATCTTTGAATACTGTTGTGCTGTTGTTTGCGGTGATTTCCCTGCCATCGAAGTTGTTATAGCCGTTTTTGTCGATGGTGACAACTGTTCCGCCGATAAAATCGGACGTGGCCGCCGCCATTACGGGAACCGCGAATGCAAGTACCATTGTCAGTACAAGCGCGAGAGATAAAAGTTTCTTCATGGATTATGTCCTCCCATATTATTTTTACTCCTATTTTCTGCCGTAGGGCTTCGGCGTTTTCAGCCTCATTGATAACGCTCAACGTGGTTAAGCGGCCCCTTTTTTATGGAGCTTACGCCCTCCTTCTTTCTCACCACCTTCCTGTTGAGTTTCCATATGAAAATTGTAGTAGACAAACGGTTAAAAGTCACGTTTGATTGTGTCAAAAAAATCAAACGCTCACGAAAAATTAAGCGTTATGGTCACGCGCCCCGAAACAAACTTGATTAGGCCGCCGAACAATGGTATAATGAGCATACGGCAGACTAAGCAAGGAAGGAGGCCGGCTATGAAATTTTCTTACGTACCGAGAGGCGTGTGCCCGATGAGAATATCTTTTGAAATAGAGGGCGACGTGCTTAAGGACCTCGAATTTGAAGGTGGCTGCAACGGCAACTTGAAAGCCCTCTCAATACTGCTGAAAGGGCAGCCCGTATCATATATAAAAGAAAAACTTGAGGGCATCAGGTGCGGCAGCAAGTCCACTTCCTGCTCAGACCAGCTCGTGAAGGGCATTGATGCGGCGCTCGAAAAAATGGCCGAGAATTGATCTGTTTTGCAAAGCCGGCGAAGCCTCCGCTCCGCCGGCTTTTTTGCTGTGCTCTGTGCAGCGTGTTTTCGCTTTACCTTGTTACTTAGTGTAGTGTATGAACAGGTCAAGCAGGTCGAGCATGTCGATCTTGCCGTCGCCGTTCACGTCGCACATGCTAGCCGTGACAGCCCTGCCCCTGGAGTCGTTGACCTTGACTTGGTCGATCCAGCCTGCAGCGTCTGCGCTAAACCCGACGTACAGGAGCATGATGCCGAGGTCCAGGGCATCGACGGTGTTGTCTTTGTTAAGGTCGTATTTTGACCATACGAGCTGCTCGATGGTTGTCGTCGCTGACGGAATGGCAATCCGTGATGCGAGATAATGAGTCGTGTCGCCGTCAAGGCCTACAGCCCTGAAACCTGTCAGCTCCATTGTCGCATCGCCCTGAGCAGTCGGGGCAAAGGCAAATTTCGCGATATCCGCAAGTTTGGTGGGCTTGCTGAAGCCGGTGGACTCACCGCCTGCTTCATACTTCATGGTGACGGCGCCTTTCCACGTGCCGCTTCCTGCGTATGTCCAGAAGATGTCGCTCATAGGCTCAAAGCCGTTAACGCCTTCTACGCCGATGCCGGCCAGAGGGCCGTCGACCACAAATTCCAGCTCAAGGGCCAGCACGTTTTCTGCACCGTAAACCTCAAGCGTGTATTCCACATTTCCCTCGATCCCGCTGACCGCATCAGTTTTTATGCCTGCCCGAACTCCGCTCAGGTTTGACACATCGAGAGGTATGGCAGGGTTCCAGTCCCGGTTGCCAGCCGATATCACGGCAGGCCTTGAGGAAGCTCCGTAATTGATGTTCCAGTAGGTTTCAGGGTCAACGCTTAAGTAGTCGCCGCTGATGATAGCTTTGCAGAAAGATGTGACCCCATAATAGTTTTGGCGTGCGATATTTGCCCATCTCGCGGTCAAGTTTGCATGCGGGATGCCGCCGTTGTTCTGCTGCTCGTTTTCATAGAAGACTGCCGGGCAGCTATGGTTGTATGGGTTGAGCCCGTTGTAGTTGATGCCGAGCGGAA
>WRJV01000029.1 GCA_009778415.1 Clostridiales bacterium
AAGGTATACATAGTAGGCGAGGATTCAAATGGGATTGATAGCGATGTGCTTGACATCACGATACCTGCTTATAACGCACCACCATTGCTGACAGGCGGCGCGGCAACCCGCAGCAGCAACAGCAATGCGACAGTGACGTTTACAAGCGACAAGGACGGCACATGCTACTACGTTGTTTTGCACGAAGATGAAGCCGCTCCCAGTGCTTCTGCAATCAAAGGCGACGGTACGGCGGGCATGGACATGCTAGAAGGGAAAAACACCATCAGCCTGTCCACGTTGGCGGCAGGCTCATGGAAGATATACATAGTAGGCGAGGATTCAAATGGGATTGATAGCGATGTGCTTGGCATCACGATACCTGCTTATAATGCCTCGTCTCCACCATATGGCGGTGGCAGCAGTGGCGGCACCACTATTGCCAAACCGGAAGTGCCGCTGGCAGACCCGATATCCTTCCCTCCGTTCATACAAGGCTTCGAAGACAAAACCTTCCGTGGCGACGGATTCATGACTAGGGAGCAGTTTGTAGCCATTCTCTTCCGCTTGAATGCGGAGCAGCCTGCTACACCGTATGCGGGGGATCCGTCTTTCGGCGACGTACCGCCAGGCAGATGGTCATTCAACGCAGTCGAGTGGGCAAAAGGCGAAGGCATAATCGAAGCGGACGAGGACGGCAATTTCCACCCTGCGGCCCCCCTATCCCGTGCCGATATGGCAACAATGTTTGTTAAGGCTGAGAAACTGACTGACATGGCCGAAAACGCTTTCAGCGACATCGACGGCCACCCAAGTGCAGACGACATCCTAAAAGCGGTAAAAGCCGGCATCTTCACTGGCTACAAAGACGGCACATTCAAGCCGGACGGCAGCACAACCAGGAACGAGGCGGTGACAGCCCTGATCCGCTACCTGCTTGGCAAGGAGCCGGCAGAATCCATGTGGCAGGACACAACCCTCGCTCTCACCGACACTTCGAGCACCGATTGGGCGTACAAATACGTAGTCCTGGCGGTTGACGGCTATACGGGCGTCCCGAGGTAGTTTTCACGGCGAGCACCCGGTGCCCATCCCTTCAAGACAACCCGGCCGGCGAAGCATCAATAGTTTCGCCGGCTGTTTTTTTACGTTAACGCTATGTCTCGTGCGATAGCCCGCGTTGGAATGATCCTGAACAAAACAAAATTCAAATCTGTAACTGAAATGTAACCGCTTGTTGCTATACTGAAGTAAATGCATCAATGTTGCATTGTTTGTTGCTGCATTCACTATACTCACAAAAGGAAGGGATTTAAGAGATGAAGAGAAACACTTATTTTAGCAAGGTGCTTTCCATTGCAATGGTTTGCGCCTTAAGCCTGTTTTTGCTCCCCAGCGCATTTGCCAGCGACGTAGAGCCTCCAGGCCCCTCCAACGGGTGAACGAGCAACGACGCCAATACAGGCGGCGGCAGTGCCATTCCAGCCCCTTGGTCAGGCGTTGATTTTGAGGGCTTGCTTGACGGCGACTCATATGCCTATTGCGGCGAATTCTCTATGCCTGTTGCTGCAGGGAACACGCTTCGCAGGGCACCAGTGCTGTACAAGATAATGGGAGAGGAAGAAGAAGACGGCTGCTTGACTCTGATGAGCAGGCACCCGGTTGGCGTTCAAAACTATACGCTAAACCCCGCAGGCCAGCATTACGACGATTCGTACATCAGAGACTGGCTCAACAATCTTTTTTTCAACGGGGCTTTTTCGCAGGGGGAACAAGGCGCCATAGTTGAAACTCCGGTCAAAACCAGCGTGTTCAACGGCATCAACGAGGTGATCGGCCCGGTATCGATAAGATCGGGCGGGCCGGTTGCCGATTACCCGCTGACAACTTACGACAAAGTTTACCTGCCATGGGCCATTCCGGCGGAAAACAAGGCTTACTGGTCGAGCGGCGGCGCCACGGGCCCGGCGTACCAAGTCAATCAATCTACAAGCGTTTTGGACAGCGACAGCGCGTCACGCAACATTTACAACAGGCTGCGCACACCAAACTACAGCTCCGGCAGCGGTTACATTAACTCCTATCCGCTGTTTGGCAGCTATTATTCGGCTACGAGCAATGGCATAGTCACATACGTAATAACATCCGACCCGTTAACAGGCATCGGTGCTTCTTGCTATGTCATTCCCATATTCAAGCTCAGCCCTGAGAAAATTGTGTTCACGTCCCAGATTGTTCCGGCCAATGTTGCAAACCCCGGCCCGCACCAGATTAATGCCAGTGCGGCTTACCCGATGCCGGACGCCGGCAAAGCATATTTCAAGCTGACTATTTTGGACGAAGCCCTCGACGCCTCTGCCGGGCGCGTTTATTCCGGCAAAGAGCTTGTGGGCGCAGGCAGCACTTTGGCGGTAGAAGAAACGGGCCAGCTTTATTTGAGCATGGCCATCCCCCAGGAGCTTGACGGCAACTACTCGATCCGTTACAAAATTGTGGACAGCGACAACAGGCTTGTTGGCTACGGTGGCAAAATTGGCCCACTGGCAAGCGGCATGAACGGCTTCGCTCTTAACGCCAATGATTTAGACGGCGCACCCTTGGCAGATGGCATCTACCATGCCTTTGCATGGCTCCAGCGCGACAACGCGACAACGTCCCACACTGCGTCTACGCCGCAGTTTTTCAGCCTCGCCGTGGGGGGCGAAGTTGAAATCGAAAAACCGCCGTTGCTGTTAGCCAACTTGGCAATACGCAGCAGCAACAGCAATGCGACAGTGACGTTTTCAAGCGACAAGGACGGCACCTGCTACTATGTTGTTTTGCCCGAAGGCGAAGCCGCTCCCAGCGCCTCTGCAATCAAAGGCGACGGTACGGCGGGCATGGACATGCGAAACGGCAAGAAC
>WRJV01000030.1 GCA_009778415.1 Clostridiales bacterium
CCTTTCGGGTTCAACGAGATGGCTGACGGATATTCCGCTTTTCTTCATATCGTTATCGAACTCATGCTGCGCATGGAAAACAAGGCGAGCTTGACATACGATCTGCCTGGCATAGTGCTGATCGACGAAATTGAGACCCATTTGCACGTAAAGCTGCAGAAGAAAGTGCTGCCCTTTCTGACTAAGATGTTCCCACGCATCCAGTTCATTGTGACCACCCATTCGCCGTTCGTTATCACCTCTCTTTCCGACGCAGTTGTATACGATTTGGAAAAGCAGATATCAGTTGAAGACATGTCTGCCTATTCGTACGAGGCAGTTATTGAGCACTATTACGACATCAACATGTATTCAGAGAGAGCAGACAGACAATTTGAGACGTACAAATCCCTCATTGCAAAAGAAAACCGCTCACCAGAAGAAACGGAGCAGCTCGCAAGCGCCATTGCATACCTGAAGCAGGTTCCTATCGGCGCAGCGGAAGAGATGGTCTTCGCTTTTCGTGAAATGGAAGCGCAAAGGAGGGCAAAAAATGGTCAAAATCAATAAGTCGCAGCTGCCGGACGGCGTAAAAATAACATCTGAAAAATCATACCAAAGCGACCCGGTGTTCAGCCTGATTAAAAGCGATTGCAACAACAAATGCTACATCTGTGAAGAAAAAGAGCCTTCAGGGCTTAATGTCGAACACCGCGTAGCCCATCAAGGAAACAAGGCCCTCAAATACGATTGGAACAACCTGCTGCTTTCCTGTTATCACTGCAACCATGCAAAAGGTTCAAAATTCAACAATATACTTGATTGCACAGTGGTTGACCCAGAAGAATTTCTCGAAGTTTTAATGATGCCCTACCCGAACGAATACGTGAGTGTGAGAACCCTCCGCGACACAGACGAAGCGAAGGAGACTGCACAATTATTAGACATTGTGTACAATGGGGAAAAAACTGCCATTCTAAATGCCGAATGCGAAAACCTTCGCAACCGGGTAATGAAAGAGCTTGTATCTTTTCAACAAAAGCTCATAGAGTATTTTGAAGAAAACGATTCAGAAATAAAGCAGGGGTTTTGGCGATTAATTGTCAAAATGATTGCGAGAAACTCAAACTTTGCATCTCTTAAGCGAATCGTGATAAGGCGTAATAGCGATTACATGCGGGAATTTAGCGAATACCTTGCCTGAGAAAAAATGACAGTTGACTGACAACTATTCTCAATGTATAATTTCCATAGCAGCCAATGCTGTTTTTCAGCTTATTTCAATGTATAATTTGCAGGAGCAGACATGAATTATGTTAAGCGTGACATTACTGCCAAACTAGTCGATTATGCGAAGATATTCCCAGTTGTCTATCTGACAGGGCCGAGGCAGAGCGGAAAGAGCACACTTTTAAAGCACGTTTTTCCGGACTATCGGTATGTAAACCTAGAAGAGAAGGACATTCGCGAATACGCGACAGAAGATCCAAGGGGGTTCCTTAACGGCCTTGGTTTGTCAGCTGTCATTGACGAGGCGCAGTATGCGCCCGATTTGTTTTCATACATACAGTCAGTGGTTGACGAGCGTGATGAGCCAGGCATGTTCGTCCTTTCCGGTTCGCAAAATTTCCTTATGATGAAAAGCATTTCACAATCGCTGGCAGGCAGGGTCGGAGTATTGTCGCTTCTCCCTTTTTCAGACACCGAATTGGCAGAAGCGGGCAAACTTCATGCAAATACCAACGAATGGCTGTATTCTGGCCATTACCCGAGGCAAGCGTCATGGGACATCAATCCGGCTGATTTCTATCCGAATTACATCAAAACATACGTTGAACGTGATGTCCGTTCAGAGGCAGGGGTGCAAAAAATCGACAAATTCAATGCGTTCATGCATATTTGCGCGATGAACGTTGGGAGCCCCATCAACCTTTCAGCGATCGGGGACGCTATTGGTACCGATGCCCGCACGATTTCGTCTTGGCTCAATATACTTGAAGAAAGCTATATCGCGTTTCGGCTCAGGCCCTATCTTAAAAACCGTGCAAAACGCTACTCGAAAACGCCGAAGCTGTACTTTTTCGATACAGGCCTATTATGCAGTTTGCTAGGCATATCAGCCGCTGCAGACTTGCAGTTAATGAAAAACAGAGGGCAGATTTTTGAGAATGCGATAATTGTCGAGCACTACAAGCGCACGTACAACCAAGGAGGGTTTCCAGGCGACAACTCCTTTTTTTGGCGGGATTCAAGTGCTAGCGAAAAAGAAGTCGATTTGATTGTCGAACACGCAAGCCATGTTGAACTATATGAAATCAAGGCTTCACAGACCGCGAAAGCGAAATACGCAGACAACCTGAACTTTTTCGAAAGGAACGCAGGCGGCGTAAAATGCGCCAAAACGGTGATTTACGACGGCCCGTATAATACGGCGCTGAACGGCGCGGAATTTATAAACCGGCGCAGTTTTGGAGGTGCGGCTCCTGAATAAGGTCATAGTGATAGCCGGCCCCACGGCAGCCGGTAAAACTAAATATGCCGTCGAGGCAGCAAAGAGCCTGGACGGGGAGATAGTGTCAGCCGACTCGATGCAGGTCTACAAATACATGGACATAGGCAGCGCTAAGCCAAGCGTTGCGGAGATGTCCCAGGTAAAGCACCACCTGATCGGCGAAATAGACCCGAGGGCGCCTTTTTCCGCAGCGCAGTACCAAAAGCTGGCCAAGGGCGCGATTGCGGACATATTCAGCAGGGGGAAACAGCCGATAGTGTCAGGGGGCACCGGGCTTTACGTCTATTCCCTGATCTACGACATGGACTTTACGGCTCCGCCCGCAGAAAGCAGCTACCGCAAGGAGATCGAAGGGCTGGCGGCGGCTTTCGGCAACGAATACGTCCATGCAAGGCTT
>WRJV01000031.1 GCA_009778415.1 Clostridiales bacterium
TAATTTTATTGAGCTGTTCAGTAAAATCCGAATCGTCCGGATCGAAGTCCTGCGAGCTCACTATGGCGCTTTCGTCATTTGCAAGCTGAACCATCTTGTCCCAAAACGCTTGGCTTACTGCTGCCGCCGAGTCGTCGTTCACAGGTTTTAAGATCGCTGCCGAAGTCACGCACATCTCTTCCACCGAATACTTGGCAGCGGCCACACCCTCGTAGGCGTACACGAAGCACACCCTGAAGTAATAAGGGTTGTTGCGGGTTACAAGCCAATTTGTGTTTGTTATGGCAATTGCCGGTATCTTCGCTTCTTCCAAATACTGGGCGCCGATCAACGAGTACACTCCCCCGTAGCTCCCGAGGACTATCGCCGGATTTTTGCTGATGAGGCTTTGGATAGCTGATTCCGCTATATATATGTCTGATTTGTTGTCTGCGTAAACGAGATCGACTTTTTCCCCAAGCGCTCTTGGGTAGTATTCGTGTGCCAATTCAATCCCTATTTTTTCAAGTTCGCCATATTCCTGATATTTACCTGAAAGCGGCTCAAAAACGCCGATCCTTATAGTCGAGCCTTGGTCTTCTTCGTCTCCAAAGAAGGCGGCTTTAAAATTATCGAATGTCTCGCAGCTTGTCAACAAAAACAGAGTTAACACGACAATAAAACTGACGGCGGCCATATTCTGTTTTTTCATGAGCACTTATCTCCTTGCTCCCTAAATTATACTGGGTTTTGCTGAAAAGGTAAAGCCCTTATTTCTGCCACCCACATCCAGTATTTTTTATGTTTCGCCACAATAAATCGTATGTTTAATTTTCGCGAAAACAGGTATATAAAAAGTATTAAAATTATACAGGAGGATGATGTTATGAAATGGACTTGCTCAATTTGCGGTTACACTCATGAGGGAGATGCGGCGCCGGAACAGTGCCCTCAATGCCGAGCGTCTTCTGATAAGTTCGTCGCTGCCGGAAACGGCGGTGAAAGGTCATGGGCAGCCGAGCACGTAGTTGGTGTTGCCAAGGGCGTCGATCCACGGATAATAGAGGGTTTGAAGCTCAATTTCGAAGGGGAATGCACCGAAGTCGGCATGTACCTTGCCATGGGCAGGGTCGCATACAGGGAAGGCTACCCCGGGATAGGCATGTATTGGGAAAAAGCGGCCTATGAGGAAGCTGAACACGCAGCCAAATTCGCAGAACTCCTCGGAGAAGTTCTGACAGACTCCACGCAGAAAAACCTTGAAATGAGGGCAGAGGCTGAAAACGGCGCATGCGCCGGCAAGATGGCTCTCGCTAAATTGGCAAAAGAATTGAATCTGGACGCGATTCACGACACTGTGCATGAGATGGCAAAAGACGAAGCCAGGCACGGCAAAGCGTTTGAAGGATTCTTGAAAAGGTTCTTCGAATAAGAGTGTAGCAGCAAATTGCATACCGTAATGTCAACAGGCGGCAGAGGAAGCCCTGCCGTCTGTTTTGCGTTGCGCTATTTGGTATAATGGATGAAAAGATCCAGTATGTCGAGCATGTCGATCCTGCCGTCGCCGTTTACGTCGCACATGCTTGCAGTGACAGGCTTCCCATGGGAATCATCGACCATTTCCAAGGTTCCCCAAGCCAAAGAATCGCTGACATAGCCGCAGTACAGGAGCATGATGCCAAGGTCCAGCGCATCTACAGTGCCGTCCCTGTTTAAGTCGTACTTTGTGTAGAGGTTTTCAACCGTTGTCGTGGCTGTGCCTTCTTCGATAAGAGAATCAACGCATTCGATTGCGCCATTTACGTACCCTGCTGCTGTAGCTTGAGCAAGCTTCACTGTCGCATCGCCCAATGCCTTTGGCAAACATGTCAGTTTGACGATGTCTGACGGGGTTTCCGATGTAAACCCGCACGGTTCTTCCGGTTTGTGCTTGATTGTGATTTTCCCTACCCATATGTTGCCGTCTGCCAGCGCCCACGTTACGCCGTCTTCGCAACTGAACCCGCTTAAGCCTTCAATTGCTTTGAAAGCAAGCATGTCGCCGTCCATTTCAAATTCCAGTGCAATGCTCTGCAAGTTTTCTGCATCTCGAGCCGACAGGACGTATTCAACCTCGACCGCAGCGTAGCTGACTGTATCCGTTCGGATGCTTAGCTTGAGGGCTTCCTGAACGGGGACAAGGGGAACCTCGACCGCAGCGTCGACTCGGGCAGAAGTTCCGTTCCTTATTCCGACAGCCGCTACATGCCCAAGCTCTGGAACAACCCCGGTATCTACCTCAATCACCGCGATCGCAATTGGGTCAGCAGACGTAAAACCCATGCTCGAACCGGATTTATACATAAATATGTTGATGCCCAAGTTGAAATCATAGGTATTCATAAACCCGTTCAGTGCATCGACGTTGTATCCCCTGCCGTTTGTATCAATCTTCACGTCAACTGACGTTATGTTAGTTGCATTTTTGATGTATATATAATAACTGTCGCCTGATTTTGCAATGCTCACATAGACAGTGTCGTCGTCAGAGTCTGTTGCAATTCCTCTGCTCATCGCACACACTGGGGGCTCGATCATTGTAATAGTGCCGAATGTCAGCATGATTGCTAAAAGAAATGCAATTAACTGATAAGGTTTTTTTGACATGGTTTACTCCTTTTCTTTTTTTTTCGAAAAATCCTTGCAAGTTTGGTTAAATTTATATGTAAATTATACATATATGGACGATATCTGTCAAAATAATTTTTCGTGACCCAAGTCAAAAATCCGCAGTCCATTTACGAATTATGATTGCGGATTTTTCAATGGTTTTTTACAAAGGGACATTTTGTCCCTTTGTACGCGCCTTCCCTTATTTTGCGGAAATTCTGCATTCCGAGCGGGGCAAAAGCCCTATATGTACGCAACCCCTTCGG
>WRJV01000032.1 GCA_009778415.1 Clostridiales bacterium
TATATGTCAAACGACCCGCTCGCTGCCTTTTTGCGGAAATATACCCAGCGGTACCAAGTCGACACGCAATCTGCTCCGTTTTCTGCCATAAAATTCAAGTACTTTTGGCTTTCGGGATGGCCTTTGCGGTTTTCAAGCAGCTCGATACGGTAGACGTACTCGCTTGGGGCGCTGTCCGCAAACGTATACCGCCCGAAGAAATAGTCTGTGAACGCAAGCCCTTTGGCAGACATCTCATTTAGCCATTCTTCTTCTTTTTCAAAGTCAACGAATAATTTCCAAATTGTTTTTTTCATGGTTCCCATTTCATTCCCTTCCTTTTATATAGGTTCTCACCGTTGTCGAGCAATTCTCTTAGTCGGCTTAGCTCCGCTGCAAATGCAAGGCGCCCCGTTTCCGTTATCGTGTACTCTTTTTTTCGTGCGTCCTGCTGGCTTTCAATTGGGGCGATCCATCTTTTTTGCACGAGTGCGTTTATCGCCCCGTACAGTGTGCCCGGCCCCAAAACAACGCGCCCATCTGTGAGTTTTTCAATGTTTTGCATCATGGCGTAACCATGCATTGGCTCATGCAGCGACAATAAAATGTAAAATACCGCTTCCGTCAATGCACCTCTTTCAAAGCTTTCCGGCATCCGTCCCACTCCTTTCAGTACTACGTCGTCCGTTGTATCGGCTAACGTAATATAATTATATCGGCAACCGTACTAGTTGTCAATAGGCAAATTCAATTTTTTTTAGAGCTAAAAAGGGGTTTTATCGGTCGGCGAGAGCCTCCCTCAGAGCTTCTGACCAAAGCAGCAATTTGTCTGGATATTTCAATCTGGCATTGGCGGGGCTTGTGGACGGAAGAACCATGCCGTCTATGGTTCCAATGCCTCGCTTGCAGAACCTGTATGCGTTGCCGCCGTTGAAAAAAATGGCTGTGATTTTGTTTTCCGCGATAAACATCGGGAGCCGGGTGTTGTATACGGGGTTTCTGATCGACGTGTCCAATGCGCTGTCTGCCTCGCAGCTTGCTATGACGTCCCAAAGCGCTATGCCGTTTTTAAAAAGGGCAGCTTTCTTTTCATCATAGCTGGGGTTGTCAAAAACAAGGTTTTGCGCGTCAAACACGATTTTCCAGAACTGGTTTCGGGGGTTTCCATAGTATTCGCGCTTTTCACGCGAGACAGGGCTTGGAAACGTCCCCAATATCAAAACTCGCGGCTGCCCCTCAATCAGTGGGAGGAATGCAGTCAACTCGCCCATCAGAACAAATCCTCCATCGTTACTTCGGACTGCGCCGTGCTAAAATACCCTTTTTTCGCGAGCCCATAGGTAGTAATCATCGTAATGTGTACAGCGTCTTTTACGCCGGTTTCCATCAAAAACGCCGCTTTCTTTTGTTCGAGCAGGTCCGCGTCTGCCTTTTTGATTTCATAGAGGTGCCTCGTGTACTTGATCTCGCACAGGTTTATCACCCCGTCTTTACGGCGTATCAGCAAGTCAATCTGTGCGCCGGGGGCTGCGTCTTTGCTGCGCCACGAGAACGCGCTTGTAGACACACCGAGGATACCGAGCCTTGCCTTGATCTGTTTGATGTGCATGCGGCACAGCTGTTCAAAGGCATAGCCACTCCACGCATTGTGGCTGCCGCTGTCTGCGCGATTCGTCCAGAAGTATTCGTCCCTCGTATCATTGTCCTTCATATAGCGCAGGAAAAACAATGTGAACGGGTCTTTGAGGTAGTAGTATGCACCGTTTTTTTTCTTGGTAAAATCGGTGAACCTTTCGATGAAATCGCATTGCTCAAGCTCATTGAGCGCGTCGGTGAGGTGCCCGTTCGGCTGTAGGTTCCCTGCCTCGCATAGCTCATTTCTGCTCAGGCCATAGCGTTTTTTTGCCAAAGCTTCTACAATTGCAATATGGTTTGCCGGATTGCCCCACAAAGACATGTACAGCTCTTCAAATTCGTTTCGCAGCGGCGCTGCCTCTGCAAAGCAGAGTTTGTCCACGTTTTGAGAAAACGACAGCCGCCTGTCGAACAGGTTCAGGTAATATGGGATTCCCCCGAAAATCATGTAGCACTCCGCCAGCTGGTAGCGGGTTATTTCAACGTTCCGGCTTTTAAAGAATTCTTCGCATTCGCCGATGGAAAAAGGCGCAAGGTAAATTCTGCCGGTGACGCGGTTGTGCAGGCCGCCCTTGTTCCGAAAGAGTTTTTTTGTTATCCATGAAGTCGCTGAACCGCACCCGATAAGCAGTATCTCCGGAACTGAAGACGCCCAGCTGTTCCAAAAATAATCAAACGCCTGCAGGAAGTCCGATTTCTGCGCATCCAACCACGGCATCTCATCAATAAACACCACTTTCCGTTCCCCGGGGGTTTGCTGCAGAAGCGTTTTCAATTTGCTGAACGCATCGAACCAGTTTTTTGAAGCAGCTTTTGCCTCGCTGCCGTATTCGCTTACAGCTTTGTCGAAGTTAGCTAAATTTACCTTGTTTTGAACGCCGATGCTGCCTGTAAAGTAAAAGGCAAAATCGTTCTCAAAATACTCCCTGATCAAATATGTCTTACCGACACGTCGCCGGCCGTACACGACGACCAGTTCTGGCCGCCCTGAGTCATAGTACCTTTCCAACTCCCTCATTTCTGCTTTCCTGCCAACGATCTTCATTCTCACTGCCACCTCCATTTTGAATGTCGGCTAAAACCTATGTTTTTTTGTATGTTTTAGCCCGATAATATGCTGGTTTTAGACCTGTTTTCGATATGCTGGGCTAAAAGTGGGTTTCGCGATGGTGTTTTAGCCCGATAATATTATATCACAGCCGTAGCGGAGGTCAAGCAGAAAGTTGTCAGGCAGGGAGTTGTCGGGTAGAAAGTTGTCGGGTAGAAAGTTGTCGGGTAGAAA
>WRJV01000033.1 GCA_009778415.1 Clostridiales bacterium
TACTTCGGCAGGTCCGCGAACTCGTAAGTCCACGGGCTGCTCACAGTCTTGCTGTCAGCCACCGCGCCGTTCGCCAGAAGGTTCACTGTAATGCTGTCCGGCCTCGTCCCGTCCGCGTCGCCCGCGTCGACCCAGACCTTGCTGCCGCTCACGCTCGTCGTGCCAGGCAGCAGCGTGTTGGTTATAGTGTAGCCGTCAACAACTTTGCTGTACCCTTCCGGCAGCACCTCGTCCACTGTATAGACGTATTCGTGCTGATCCGCAGCTGAATACTTTTGCAATCCTGTGAACGCGCAGCTCCACGTTTCACCTTCGCCCGTGACTTCGCAAGCGTCGATAACAATACCGTCCTGAAGCAGCTGCACTGTGATGCTCTCCGGCCTTGTTCCGTCGCTATCCTCGTTGTCCACCCAATTCTTCTCAGCCGTGATGTCAACAAATCCCTTTATCTTGTTGTTGAAGCCGCGCCCGCCGTAGACCGGCACAAGCTGGGGCTGCGCCACGCTGTAATCAGCATTGTCTTTACCGACCATGAAGACTACATCGACGATCCCTTCATTGCCGCTGAAAACGAAATTGCTGTAATTGGCAACTACGTCTTCCACGATTGCTTTCGCGTTTGGTACGCCTTTCACCGCTCCGGTGCCGGCTGCGACAGCTGCCCAGTCGATGTTGTCAAACTCTGCTGAAGGTACTTTAATGGCACCGAGCAGCACCCACGTAACTATCTGAGTGACTACCCTGCAATCATCCACGCTTCCGTATTTTGCTTCTATGTAGTTGTACGCCTTAATATAATCAGCAAGCGAAACGCCATTGACTAAATCCTGCATGGCGATCAGGTAGTTGCCATTGCCCTCATAAAACGACACCGAGCCGCCATTGGCACAGAAAGACGGGTATTTTTCCCCGGTTTCCGCGTTTTCAACTCCGATAGGGAAGATGTCTCCGCTGTTGTTTAGTCCGGGGTAGCCCAGAACATAGCCTTGCCCGTAGCCGTTGATTATCGTGTAGTAAGCATTGTAGTCGAAATTCGCTTTCGTGCCGCCGACCCCAACGCCGTCAACAAAGAAAACGTACAACGAACCCACATCTTCAAACAGCTCTTCTGCCAAGCTGTCCGGAGTGAAGGATTCGACCACGGCGTACCAGCCGTTAATCGCTCCATTTGAAACAAAATCAAAACTGATCTCGCCTGAAGCTCCAAACTCCGCTGTGGCGACTACTGCGCTGTCGTCGTATCCGACAGGGCTGCCGCCTGCATCCATTATGGCCCTGTAGAGCTTAAATGACATATCGTCTCGGACATCAACGATGGAAATGCCGTTGTGTTCCCAGTTTGCGATCAGCGTTCCGTCGACTTGCTTTTTCAGAGACAGTGTCCCGTCATTATGTATCTGGGTAAACGTATTTGTAAATGTTGCGCTGCCGTCCTCAATGGTTCCTCCGGTAGTCGTGTACCCAGTGGTGCCGTCCTCGGTCAATGCATATGATATGAGCTCTTGGTTGTCGTCGTACTTTGGCAGCCCCGCAAACTTGTAATCTGCCCATGGCGCCGCCATCGTGTGCGTGCTGACCTCGACCCCGTCGGCAAGCAGCCTGAACGTAACGCTCTCCGGCCTTCTCCCTTTGGCGTCGTTGTTGTCATCCCACGTCTTGCTCACTGTCACCGACGTCTCGCCAGGTGTCAGCGTGTTTGTTATCGTCGCCCCTGCTGCATCGCTGCTGTAGTTTGCAAGCTCGACTTCTTGAAATTCGTATTCAAATACGTGTCCGTCTATGTCAGACAGCCTCGGCAGATTGGCGAACGTGAACTCCCACTCATTTTCGCCAGCAAAATCTGCCAGTTTGAGGAGTTGGCTCTTGTAATAAATCCCGTCCCGCAGCAGCCATACTGTGATGTCCGTGCGTGTGCCGTATGCGTTTCCGTTGTCCAACCAGACTTTCGTTCCCGTTACGTCGCATATATTTGGCTCGTTTACGAAAGCGAACCCCCCTCCGGCTTTCTCCTTCAGGTTTCCGTTTGCGTCGATTATCCTAAGCTTGCCAAATTCAACGGCCAATTCATAATAATTGCCGTCGGGCACATAGCCCACAGGTGCGCTCAACTCTTGCAGGTAATACGTATGCCCGCTCGGCAGTGGGCCAAAGTCAACAAAGCCATTCTCGTCAGAAGTTTTTTGCCCTCCAAACTTGTCCTCCGGGTCCTGGCCATCGACATACAGTTGGAACTTCGCGCCTTCGATCGGGGTTCCGGACGGGTCAACCTTGTCGAAATTGAACTGGGCTTGCTTCGCGGTGTCGAAACCGAAAATCTGCGGGATGGCAAAATCGACAGTTATAAAGTCGTCATCGTCGTATTCGTCTGCCGTTTTGCTGTCCACCACGTAAGTCAGGGTGGTCCGGTCGTTCGTCGGTATCTTGTCCTCGGCTTGATACCTCCCGCCTCCCAATTCGACCAAATTGTCAAGCGTTGCCCTGTACTTGAGCTCGTAGACGAATATTTCCGTCTTGATGGAGCCTGTGTTTTCCCTTTCCTCCACGCGCACAGGATCAGAGCTTTTTATGTTCCACACCAGTGTGCCGCCGTCATTGGTGGCATTGTTGAACGCGTCGGGGACTATGCTGTCCAAGACAATGTATTCTGCCATCGGGTCGGTTACTATCCACGCGTTGGCCACACTGACTATAGTCTGCGCAATTTTTTCAAAAGCCAAGTTGAGCTGGACCACGTTGCTGACAGTGTAGTGCTTGTCGGCAATCGACTGGAGCCACTCGTCGCCTGTTACGTTGGGCCCGCTGTCGGTGGTGCCGTTCCTGTGGTACGCGCTGTCTGATATCGCAAGCCCTACCGTGTATAGCTTCGCGGTGTAATTGCTGTTGAACCCGCCGTTTCTGATCTGGTCGGCCAC
>WRJV01000034.1 GCA_009778415.1 Clostridiales bacterium
ATTTTATGGCTTAATTACCACCTTGCCCTTTGGGTGCCCTGATTCGGCGCGGTGCAGGGCTTTGGCTGTTTCATCAAGCGAATAGCTGCTGTCTATGACTGTTTTCAGCTTCCCTGATTCAGCGAGGTTGTTCAACTCCAATAAATCGTCGGCGTTTCTGTTGTTCGCTGCCAGTATGGCGATTTTCTTACCGTCGCGCTTACCGGCCAAGGAAACGCTCACCATGTGCCCTATCGTATTGAATCCGACGACAACGGCTTTGCCGTTTGGTTTTAAAGCCAAGCGGTAGCCCTTTACAGAAAGTGTGGCTGCGACATCAAGGATTATGTCGTATTTCCATCCGTCCTTAGCAAAATCCTCTTTCGTGTAATCAAAGACTGTATCCGCGCCGAGCGAGCGAACCAGTTCGACACTGCCTGTACTGCAAACGGCTACTACCTCAGCACCCAGCGCTTTGGCTATCTGCACGGCGAACAAGCCGACGCCGCCCGAAGCCCCGTTTATCAAAACGCTCTGCCCCTGCTCAAGCTGCCCGTCGTCGCGCAACCCCTGCAAGGCTGTGACTGCCGCCATTGGCAGCCCGGCAGCTTCTTCAAATGATAGCATTGGCGATTTAGTCGCAAGCACCGTTTCTTTGGCGCATACGTATTCTGCGAAGCCTCCTGACGCAAGGCCGCCTTTTCCGCAGGATTCAAGGCAGCCAAATACCTCGTCCCCGGGTTTGAATTTCATTGCTCCGTTACCGACTGCCGCTACAATTCCCGAAATGTCCGCGCCCAATATGTTGTTCCTTGGTTTGAAAAGACCCGACAAAAAGCGCGTAAAAAACGGCGTCGCCCTCATCAGACGCCAATCATAGGCGTTCACCGACGCGGCTTTGATTTGGACTAACACCTCACCTGCTTTTGGCGCCGGTTTTTCAGTTTCAGCTATGCTGACAACGTCGGGTGAGCCGTACTTATAATACACGGCCGCTTTCATTTTTTCATTTGAAACTATGTTGTTCACTGTCTTTACCCCCTGCTTATACTGTAATTATTTGCTTGCCCATGCCGCTGGCTGTCACCAAACGTCCTTCACCAAATCCAGTATTGCAACAAAATGAAGGATTTCGAAGGTTTCCGGAAAACTGTTTAGCAATTCAGTATGCTCGCGCTCAAATTCTGAAATTATTTCGCCAGATAATGAAGACGCGCCTATGCCCCGGCAAGCCTTAATGCGGCCGTGCCAGCTCTCACGTGTAAATGGAATTTTTACATCATAAAGAATTGAATTCCTGACAGTAAACAGCATGTGTGCCCATTCTGGAATGTTTAATTCAGTGCGCTTTGATCCGGCTCCTGTCCAAGACGGATTGTATGCTAAAACGAGATTTTCGCTTGCTTGCGCGATTCTGTCTTCATCCGGAAGCCACGCCATCCACATCATGCAATAATGGCCGTTCTCCTTGAGCATTTCGTGTATTTTTGGCAAAACGATCTTGTTGTCAAAATATATATGGCATTGACAAGCAGTGATTACATCGAAACTGTTCGCGGGAAAATCGACGTCCTCAGCAGAGGATACCGCGTATTCAATATCCATGCCTTTTTCCTGTGAAATTCTCCTTGCTTCCTCAATTTGATCCGCTGATATGTCTGTGCCGGTAAATTTTGCGCCAAAACGGTATAGATTGCGAGGCAGCACCCCGGTGCCGGTTCCCATGTCAAGAACCTTCTGCCCTTTGGTGCACAGCCCCAAATCAATAATTTTTTGATAAAATTCACTTGGGTATATATCCCTGAATTTCGCGTAATCTTTTGAAGCTCGCCCCCAATCAAAGGCACTGCCCGCGTCAATTTTTTCATTCCTTCTCATACGGCCATGTGCTGATTCCGCCAATATCTTGTATGTTGGTATACCCCAAACCAACAAGAATCTCAGAGGCATTTTTGCTCCGCACCCCTGTTCGGCAGTATACCATGATGAGTGCGTCCTTGTCAGTCAATTCATCGCCCGCCCTGCTTTTTATTTCGTCAACCGGAATAAGGGTGGCGCCTACTATATGCTCTGCGTTGTATTCTTCCTGTGTCCTAACATCGAGAAGAATGTAGCTATCACCGCTGTCTATGATGGCCTTGGCTGCCTCCTGTGTGATTTTATGGTATTCGGCGGTTTTATTGTCACCAATATCAGTATTTTGATTTGCATTAGCGCATCCTGAAAAAGCTAAAAGAAAGACAAGCGTGGCGATCAACGTGTACAGTTTATAATTCATGTTCATGTACCTCCCTTCAATAGATACATTGTACCATAATTATGCCGTTGCAGGAAGTTGTATTATCGCTTTTGGGTATCCCATTCGCGCCAACCGCGTCATGTTTTTTTGCATCAAACGCTCCGTAGAGTTGACGATGAAATAAACAACGCCCGGTCTTTGTACACTTGCTCTTTTGAATTCACAGAAATAATACGGAGTATATTTTTTGCTTCCGCAAGCCATTTTTCGTATTTTAGCACCATTCGCACGGCGTCCCGGGTTAGGATGTCATTTGTGCCTGTGGCATCAAGCGCGTGGTCCCAATCAAACAAAGGCGCCATCCCTAGGTAATCGCCGGTATTGGCATCCCGCAGATACCCAAAATTCCCGGCATGCCTGTCGCCGTTAGCAAACACGGCATCGACAAGAAGCATCTTAAATCCGTCAAGGCCGAACTCATTAACGATGTCGTCATCATCCCAGTTGTCAGACCTGAACACGTTGCCTGAAACAATAGCCTGCTCGAACATAATATCGCTGTTTGTGAAGTTTTTGACGAGAATGTCCCCTTTTTTGCCTGCAGTCACTTCAGCTGCGCTGATACCGCAAAGCCCGGCCAATCTCGCGCATTCAATTTCTTTTGCGACGGATTCGCCTGATTTTGAAAGCCATCGGCTATCTACC
>WRJV01000035.1 GCA_009778415.1 Clostridiales bacterium
GGCTGCTGCTGAAGCGGAAGCGGCTGCGGCTGCCGCAATTGAAGCAGCCGAAGAGAAGGCGGCAGAGGAAGCGGCTGCGGCTGCAGTGGCAGCAGAGGTGGAAGCAAAGCGGAATGCCGTGAGGGAAACACTGGACGAACTGAAAAGCAGCATCAGGTACGAGGGCGGGGAATTGAGTTTTGAGATTCCCGCAGACTACCAGGCTCCCGGCGACTGGGTCATATGGGTGGCGGGGCGCATTGGCACCAAGAATGGATCCGGCATCAGCCAGCATTACGAGGAATTTGACAATGCCAGCATGGGCAGGGCATGGGAAGCGGGCACCAGGTACGCTATACCCGAACCGCCATACTATGCCGGAATGGATGAATTGTTCATGGACGTCTCTTTGCCTGACGGAAACGGAGGCCTGATAGAAAACCATATCGACCTGCTGGAGTACGTCACGGATTAAAGAAACATCGCCATGTAGACAGGAAGGTGAACGACATCGTCTTTCAGCATGACGTCTTTCGTGTACAAAATGTATGCTTCTCCCAGTGCGTCCCCAAACTTTTGCCTGAACTTGTCCAAAGAGGAGTGTGCGCTGTAAGCAGACGACTTGACTTCGATTGGGCAAATTTTCTTTCCGTCGGATATCAAAAAATCGATTTCCATCATATTTTGACGATTGCCGCTATCTGATCTGGAGTAAAAGAACAAACGGTGGCCAGTATGCCGCAGCATTTGGGCAACCACGTTTTCTATAAGCATGCCTTCGTTGACATGGAGCTTGTCAAGCAAAATGTCGCGGTAAAGTTCGTTTTTTCCATACGGCTTGTCGTTGAAGGCATGGGTAACCAGAAGCCCCGTATCTGCCATGTAGATTTTTTGGGTGGCGTGGTCACTGCTCATCGCAAGCCCTACGTGCGGTTCTGCTGTGTTGAAGCAGGGGTTCACGATCATAGCGTCGTCTAGCCACATGAAAGCGTCTTCATACTCGCGCATCCTTGCGTCTTTTTTTATCGAAGAGAGTTTGTACTTCTTTTCCTTTTTAGAAAGCTGCCCGGGAACGGCGTCGAATATTGATGTCACTTTGTTCCTGTATCCATAGGCGTATTTGGAAATGTCGTTTCTGTACAACGTCAAGATGCGTTTTTTTTCTCTGTCGGCAGCGGCAAAATCCTTCCCGCCAATATACGCAGCGATCGCTTGAGGCATTCCGCCTACAAGAAGGTATTGCCTGAAATCGTTCATCACTTTGCGGTGCAGTGCCAGCCCAAGCGGTTTTCTCTGTTCAAAACAGAGTTTTAGCAACGGGGCAGTTGATTCGTCTCCAAGTGCCCATAGGAACTCTTCGAAGTCAAATGGGAACATCTCAAGGCATTCCTCTTCCGAGGGAAGAACAATATCCTGTACATTTTGCTTAATAGAGAGTAGCGATCCGGTTTCAATGTAATCGAACCTGCCGTCAGCGACGAGATATTTGAGCAACTGCCGCGCCTTTGGAAATTGCTGCACTTCGTCGAAAACAAGCAGGCTTTCCCGTGCATAGAGCTGAGTACGGTAATAAGCGGATAGTTTAGCAAAGAGCATGTCCAAATCGGTGCTGTCGTTTTCAAAAGTGGCGATGACCTCTGCCGCAGCGTTTCCGAAATCAATGGTAATCATGCTCTTGTATTCGTTTTTCCCGAATTGCTCGCAAACGAAACTCTTGCCTACACGGTGCGCACCGGCGATGAGCAATGCGCTTGTTCCTTTGTTTTCAGCCTTCCATTCAAGCAACTTCTGGTATATTTTGCGTTTGAAAATCATGATAGCGCAACCTCCCTATGCGGCTATCATAACACGACGATCACGAAAATGCAAGTTTATTACATGCAAAAATACACGAAAATGCAGTTTGCATTTTAATAAAAATACACGAAATTATTCTCCATTATTCTCCGTATTGCTCAATGGCGCCGATAAACATCCGGTGGATGTCGCCGTCAGGATAATTCGCAGCGTACACTTTCTTGTCTGTAAACGCCTGCTCGGAAAGGTCTTGGTGCAGGAGCTTGCGCATGACCAGCGTCAGGCGGGCTTCGCCAAAAGTTACCGCCGCAATTCCGGGAACGGAGACGGGTGTAAGCCCTGTCTCTTTCGCTTTGTCAATGTCCCGCCCGGACTTGGTGCCGCAAATGTTCAGAGCCTCCCTGCATTCTTCGGGATAGAACGAGCACGTAAAGTAATCGTACTTTTCCATGAATTCCAGAGTGAAGCGGCTAAGCCGCACGACAGCCATCGCAACGGGCTTGTCCCATATGACCCCAAACCCGCCCCAGCTGGCAGTCATAGTATTGTAATCGCCAAGTGCGCCGGCCGTAACCAGCATCCACTCCTTGTCCAGCATTTCAAAGGGGTTCCCTTGAAAATCCTCTTGCAGAAATTTTTTGAATTCCATTTTTTTCTCCTTTCACCAGCTATGTTAACTGACAAATACTATTGTCACGGCTAAATATTGTTTCATTCCAACTCTCCCAAGGTATAGTATACCAGCATATCCTCTGCGTGGGAAGCTGCCAAATTGACAATTTTTGTAGCGACATTCTTGCAAAACGCCCTGTCATGCTCCACAAAAATCATTGTCGGGCGATAACCTGCGATCAGTTCCTCGATCTGCACTCGCGACAGGATGTCGATATAGTTAAGCGGCTCGTCCCAAACGTACACGTGCGCCTGCTCGCAAAGGCTTCGGGCAAGCAGCACCTTTTTCTTCTGCCCGGCGCTGTAGTCGCGCATGTCTTTCTCGAATTGCACTCTTGAAAAATCCAGCTTTCGCAGAATCGCCTTGAAAAGGGTCAAGTCAATCCCCTGCCCGGCAGCGTACCCGTCCAAATCCCCTGCGAGAAACGATGCGTCCTGTGGCACGTATGAGAATTTCAGCCTGCTGCCGATGTTAAT
>WRJV01000036.1 GCA_009778415.1 Clostridiales bacterium
GTTGCCGAAGAAAACGGACTGACGAATTTCAGCCAAAACGGCACCTGTTCGTGGAACGGCCTGCCGAAGCTCTGATCCGGATGTATCATTCCCCAGCCCGAAAAAATGCTGACCACGCTATCATTTGGCTTGAAGCCTTTCTGTACATGTAGTGGGTCCCAGCCTTTTGGCAGTTCTTCTTCGTTCTCCGCAAAGCAGATATTGTTGTAATTGAAACTATTTCCCAGGCTTCCCATGTAAATCTCTCCGGGAAGTCCTGAACCGCCAAGGTTAAGCGACATCAGCGTCCACGTGCGGCCGATTACGGAGTTCGAGTGGCTGAAGGGGCCAAGCGCGCCTATTCCCGAATTCATTTTGAGTTCGTTTCGAACGGGGCCGTTGACCACGACCATTGTGGCAAACGAAGTCGTTGAAGTGGAAAGGGAAGTAGTTCCAAGCGAAGCCAGCGCCAGGATAACCGGCAGATGCTCAGGCTTTGCTCCAGCCATGACGGCGTTCACCGCCACCTGTTCCACGTTGTATGTCCATGCTTCGTGCGGAAACGACGCCTGCATTCTGCCTACATGTTCCTTGGGTTCATGGCTCGTGCCTTTCAGCATTTCCTTCACGCGGGCTTCGGTTGGCAGTATGACGGGCAAGCCGTCCGTCCAGCCGCTTTCGAGAAATAGTTTTTGGAGGTTCTCTTCCGTATCCGCTGCTAAAAGTCGCGGCGTTGGTCTTTCAATAATGCCGCCCGAGGAATCCTCGGCGCTCAGTGGGCGTGTGATTGCGTCTATTAGTTCATCCAGTACGGGCTTCCCGGTGACGGGATCGTTTCCCTGGAGATATTTTCTGCAAAGTTCCGCGGGAACGCCTGTGATTGGATGCGGAACGAAAGTGAAACGAAAACCCGGCATGCCTTTTTTGTATGCGTATGTTTTTACGACATCCTCAAAAGTTTTGGTAACAACCGGTGCAGTGGGTACTCCGAGTTTTTCGACTGTCAAAGAATGGCCGACGACCGACGGCGAGCAGGAACTTCAATGCCCTACACCCATGATCATAGCGTGGCCCTTTTCCTTGATTTCAGCCCAGAGTTTCGGGTCGTCTTGCGCATAGGAGCCGATTTTCATACGGACTTCCCATTTGGTTTTTGGATACCGCTCGCTGAGCAGTTTCTGCATCTCCGTGAACAACTGATGCGTGTCGGTGAACGCGATATCGACAATGTAAACGGTTTTACCTTCAAGATTGTCAATGCGCGGCGCCATCGGAATCTTTTCGATCGGCGGCGGCTGGCCGAGCGGGTTCAGAACTGTTATTTTAGGCTCCTGCGCCGACAACATGCCCGAAAATAGGGTAATCGCCAGCATTACAGCAAGCAATAAACAAATTTTGCTTTTCATTCTTACTTCTCCTTTTTGATATCACAAATCAATTATATGCGCGTTTACGGAACGGATATGCCGAATAAACGGCCTTTTACTTCCCTCCCTCTGCTGCCACAATTTCTTAGGATTCATATTTGTGTCAACTTTTCAAAGCTCCGGGATGACCGGAAACCATTTGGTTCTGCTCACAGGATTTGATTTTACTGCGGACTTTCGTATAATGGTAATTGTTTTTTTGGTGAAACGAAAATACCTGACAGGGCTATCACCTGGTTGTAGACAGCAGGCAGGAATGAACATTTTGACAACTCGATCGGGGGCGCTATGTTGTACTGTCACATCCATTAAATATGAACCACGCAAGGAGGATATAAGCATTATGAAGAAACTTAAATTCCTGTTAGTTCTGGGAGCGCTTCTGGCCGTTATAATGGCGCAGGCGCCTTCGGGGACGCAGGCTGCGCAAAACAAGCCGGATGCCCAGTACGCAGTGCTGAGTCCATGGGCTGAAGTTGATCCAATGCCGCTTAAAGGCCTGACCGCGCCAAGAGTGAACGACCTGGCAGGTAAGAAAATAGGTCTGTTCGTTAATTACAAACGGGCGGCCATGCCCAGCGCCGAGGCGGTAGAGAAACAGTTAAAAGCCAGATTTCCAAACTCCGAATTCAGTTTCTACCATTCCAGAGACTGGAACGTAAATGTAATCGAAACAAATGACAAAGAAAAGTTTGCCGCGTGGGTAAAAGGGCAGGATGCCCTTGTCGCCACGATAGGCGATTGAGGGTCCTGCACAAAGTTCCTCGTGTATAACGCAATTGCAATCGAGGAACTTGGCAAGCCAGTCGTGTTACTGGCACACCCAGGTTTTGTACCAGACGCTCGTTCGGCAGCCTCCAGCAGGGGCGTACCGGGAATCCGCATACTGCCTTTGAACGTGGCAAATGAAGCGACGGACCCGGCCGATTTCGAAAACGGCGCTATTCAGGTAACGCCGGGCATTATTGACGCCTTAACCAAACCGCTGACGGCTGATGAGAAATCGCCTAAACCAAGAGACGCCAAACCATCGAGGATAGCTTTTACGGGGAACTACGAAGCAGTAAATCGGTTCTATTACCGAAACGGCTGGACTGATGGGTTGCCGATTGTGCCGCCCACTGAAGAAGCAGTGGCGGAGATGCTTACAGGCACCGACCTGCCCAAGGATCACATGGTTGCTAAACTCATACCAAGGTTGGGCAAAGCGACCGTAGAGAAAATAGCAATCAACGCGGTGATGGCGGGCGCATTGCCTACGCACATGCCGATTCTGATAGCGGCTGTCGATGCGCTGGCAGATCAGAAGACGCGATTTGATACCTTCGAGGTAAGCACGGGATCATGGGCGCCTTTCTTTGCAATCAACGGCAAGATACGAAACGATATCAACCTGAACTACAGTTCGGGCTCTCTCAGCCCGGGCGATATCGCCAACTCTGCCATCGGTCGCGCCGTTGGCTTGATCGTGAAGAATATCGGCGGAGCGCGAAAAGCTATCGAGGATATGGGAGTCATCGGCAATCC
>WRJV01000037.1 GCA_009778415.1 Clostridiales bacterium
GCACATAACGCAAGTTTTTAATTTCCTGTGAGCCTCTCTATACACCAATGTTATCATGGTTTTACGCCGGATGCAACGAAAGTTTTGCTGCTTTAGCAGCTCGCGAGGTTGCAGTCGAAGCCTGCCGTGTGCTATACTATGTGAGGGAATCTGCTATGAACACATTGACCGATATCGACGTAATTGAATACGGCAAGATGATTTCCATTCTTTCAAACCGGATGATTTCTGACAGGGAAACCGCACAGGACGCCGCACAGGAAGCATGGGTTGAGGTCGTGAAAAGCCTGCCTTCGTTTAGCGGCGAAAGCAAGCTGTCAACATGGATTTACACCATTGCAAAGCGAGTCATTTGCCGGCACCTGATGCACGAGAGGCACCATTCAACAGCTTTTCTACACGGCTTTCTGGAAGGCGAGGGGCGCGAGCTTCCAAGCGGCCTGGCATATTTTGACAAGGAGCTGTGGATAAAAGAAGAATGCGACCGCTGCCTGACAGGGCTGTTCCATTGCCTTGGCGACGATGCACAGATGACCTATATATTCAGGGATGTTATCGGGCTTCCTTATGCGGAAATTGCCCGGATAATGGGCAACAGCGAGCAGGATGCCAGAAAAAGCGTTTCGCGTTCAAGGAAAAAGCTAAGGAACTTCCTCAACAGGGAATGCCGCATCTTCAATCCGTGCTCAGAGTGCAAATGCCGCATGAACGCGCTGATTGAGAGCATCGACCTGCCTTGCGAATACCAGCGAATCCGTGATTTGGCCAAGCGAATATCCATTTTTCGGCAAGCGGAGAAAGTTTTGCCCACTAAAAACTATTGGGAAAAATATTTTCACATGGGCAGATAAAGGCGAGGCAATGAGTACGATCATTCATGTTGACATGGACGCTTTTTACGCAGCAGTAGAAGCACGGGACAACCCCGCATTGCAAGGCAAGCCGCTGATCATAGGAGCGCTCCCAAGCGAACGGGGCGTTGTTTCCACATGCAGCTACGAAGCCAGAAAATTCGGCGTGCGTTCGGCCATGAGCATCAAAGAAGCGTACAAGCTGTGCCCAGACGGGATATACATGCATCCAAATTTTCACAAATACGAGAGGGCGTCGTCGCAAATACATGAAATTTGGAACAAATACACCGATTTGATCGAATACATCTCCCTTGACGAGGGCTTTTTGGACGTCACCGGCTCGATGGTGCTGTTTGGCGGCGCAACAAAGATAGGGCTTGAAATAAAAAGCATGGTCAAGGAACAGACAGGGCTCACCTGCTCAGTCGGGGTAGGTTATTCCATGATGTCCGCGAAGCTGGCCAGCGAAGAAAAGAAGCCTGACGGGTTTTTCGAGATACTGACGCCAGAAGCCTTAAGAAACCTCATCGTTGACAGGAGCGTGAGGATCGTCTACGGAGTAGGCCCGCAAACCGCCGAAGAGCTAAAGCGGATAGGCGTCAATTCAGTTCGGGACATATACGCAAACAGGCAGGCGGTGACAAACCTGCTTGGCAACCACGGCAGGCAGATAGTCGAGCTGGCTGACGGCACCGACAGCCGCAGGGTAGCGTCTATGGCGAAATCCCAGTCTATAGGGAAAGAACAGACTTTTCAGCAGGACATCGCTGATTTTGATTACTTGAAAGACGTTCTCAGGCTCACTGCCCGGGAACTGAGCTACGATATTCGGCTAAAAGGGTTGTTTTGCCACACCGTTACGCTGAAAGCCACTTACAAAGACATGAAGAAGATAACCAGGTCGAGAAGCGGCGACGCAACAAACAGGGCAAACGACATATTCAGCACTGCTGCCGGGCTGCTGGACAAAATCGAACGGCGCCCGGTCAGGTTGATTGGAATCACGCTCAGCGGGTTTACCGATGCGCCAGACAGGCAGTTGTCAATTTTTGATGACGACACGGACATGAAAGGTGAAAAGCTTGATGCCACCGTGTTGAACATGCAACGGAAGTACGGAATGGATATAGTGAAGTCGGGCAACGAATTGATTGCGGAAAAGAGGATAAAAAAATGATCGCGCTTGAAAATCATCAATATTCGTGATAATATTTTATCGATGAAATTAACATTAGGAATGTTGAAGGGAGGATGCATATATGAAAAGGCACATATTAGCATTGTGCGTATTGCTCTGCTTTGGGGTAGGGTGCGCATCAAAGGTGGAGGACAATTCGACTGCGGCAGATACCATTCAGGCGACCATAACGATGGAGGACGGCGGCACCATAGTTCTTGAGCTTTATCCGAACCTAGCGCCGCAGACGGTGCAAAATTTCGTGTACCTAGCGCGTCAGGGTTTCTATGACGGGCTTAAATTTCACCGCATCATGAGCGGTTTCATGATCCAAGGCGGCGACCCGGAGGGCACCGGAAGCGGCGGACCCGGCTACACGATCAAAGGCGAATTCCAGCAAAACGGCATTGCGAACGACCTGTCTCACACCCGGGGCGTCGTGTCCATGGCTAGGCGCAGCGATTCGTTTGACTCGGCCGGCTCGCAGTTTTTTATCATGCATGGGGATTCCACGTCACTTGACGGCGGATATGCGGCATTTGGCAGAGTTGTCAGCGGCATGGACGTAGTAGACAAAATAGCAAGCACGCCTAATTCCGGCCTAAACGGCGCGGTGGCAGAAGAAAACAAGCCAGTGATCAAAACCATCACCATTGACGACGATGTTGAGCTGCCGGAACCGGACAAGATTCACTAGGGAACTAATGGATAGCTGAAGGGAGCGGCAGCAAATGAAGGAACCAACCGCAGAGAACATCGAAAAAAAGATCGAGGACTACCAAGATCAAGAGAGCACCGCAGGCTCCAACACGGAAAATGACAACAGTGGCTGCGACACTCGCAGTTGCTTGTGCTGTGGCGACTGCTGCACTAGCTGTAATGATTGCGGCAGCTGCGACTGC
>WRJV01000038.1 GCA_009778415.1 Clostridiales bacterium
GTCGCTAGCGATAGAGGGGCAGTTTTACTTGCTGTGGCCTATCGCCCTCGGGCTGGCTTTCCGCTTTTTCAAGCGCAAAAGGGTAATTGCCCTTACGGCTGCGGCAGCCATAGCTTCTGCTGTTGCGATGATTGCCCTGTACGTTCCGGGCAGCGACCCCAGCAGGGTTTACTACGGAACCGACACGCGGATGTTCGCCCTGCTTATTGGGGCGTTGGCAGCGATGGTTTCAAGCCGCAGGCGCCTGCCCGAAAGCCTGCCCTTCAAAAAACAGCTGCTGCTGGAAGTGGCTGGAGCGTCAGGGCTCATAGTGGTCCTGCTAATAATGTTCAAGACAAACCAGTATTACAGCTTTACATATCAGGGAGGGCTCCTCCTCTTCTCTGCTGCCGCTGCTTGCCTGGTGGCCGCCATAGCCCACCCGGCAAGCGCTCTGGGCAGTTTGCTTGAGGCAAGGCCTTTGAAATGGATTGGCGAATGCTCATATGGAATATACCTGTGGCATTTCCCGGTGATTTTACTGACTTCGCCGGCAGTCAATACGAGCGGGCCTACGCTTTCACTCTCGCTGATTCAAATAGCCACAACATTCGCCTTGGCGGCCATGTCGCGCTACTTGGTGGAAGACCCTGTCAGGTACGGTGTGCCAATCGCCCCTGCCGTAATATTTTCCCGGCACCGCAAGCGGCACGGCATAACTTCTAGGGCTGCCGTCAGGATTTCCGCGATAGCGTTCATGGTGCTGCTGATGCCCCTTGCTGCGGCAGAGGAAAGCGGCCAGCTTTTCGCTTTCGACCATCCCGATTGGGCGGTGGAAACGGAGCTCGCAGCTGGGTCCCCCCTGGCTGCAAAAACCGCAGAGGCCGCAGCTGCTGCGGGAACCTCAGAAACCTCAGAAACCGAACCTCTGCCGGTGTCGGCGCTGGCAGCAGAAACCGAGCCTGCGGCAGAACTGACCACAGAAACTGAGCCTTTTCCAACGTATACGGAAGCCGGAGAAACAGAGCCTGCGGCAGAACTGACGCCGGCGGCAGAAGGCGCCGGCTATGAAATAACCGTAATCGGCGATTCGCTGATGGTCGGCGTAAAGCCGTATTTGGAGGCTCTGGTGCCAGGCATCACGGTAGACGCGAAGAAAAGCAGGCAGATGCGCCAAGCGCAGGATTTGATCCTTGACATGAAAAAGGCCGGCAACCTGAAATCCACAGTCGTGATCGAACTGGGGACGAACGGCCCCTTTACAGAAAACCAGCTGATTGACGTGCTCGACTCACTGGAAAACGTCGAAAAGGTGATATTCATCAACGCACGGGTGCCCAGGCACTGGGAAACGGCAGTCAACGAAACCCTTGAGAAAGTATTGGCGCCGTACCGCAACGCAGTCCTGATCGACTGGTATTCAGAGAGCAGCGGCCACGACGAGTACTTCTACGACGACGGCGTGCATTTGCGGCCGGTTGGCGCCGAAGCCTATTGCTCCATGATAACCGATGCGCTTTGGCCGGTTGTGTGATATAATCTCCTTGAAAACAAACAGCAGGGGGAAGTGAAATGGACGATCGCAAAACAAAAATACTCGTAGTTGAGGACGAAGCGTCAATCCGCCGCTTCATAACGCTCAACCTTGAAGTGGCCGGTTTCGACGTCAAGGAAGCCGCAAGCGGGGAAGAAGCCCTTTCTAAAATTGCCGAATCCCTTCCTGACGTGGTCGTGCTGGATTTGATGCTGCCCGGAATCGACGGGCTGGCAGTCTGCAGGAGCATCCGTGAAAACAGGAAACAGCCGCTTGTAATAATGCTCACCGCCAAAGGGCAGGACACCGACAAGATACTGGGGCTCGAACTCGGCGCGGACGACTACATGGTCAAACCTTTCAACCCTTATGAACTGATTGCCAGGATCAAAGCAATGCTGCGCCGCAGGAACCATTTCAGCGGCACCAGCACGGTTTTGGCATACGGAAACCTCAAGCTTGACACCACCGCAAACAAGCTTTTTAAGAACGGCACGCTTGTGGAATTGACCCCCATCGAGTATTCGCTTCTCAAAACCTTCATGGAAAATCCCGAAAAAGCCTTAAAAAGGGACGAGCTGCTGAACGCCGTGTGGGGGAGCGACTATTTCGGCTATACGAAGACCCTTGACGTACACATCCGGAGGCTGAGGGAAAAAATCGAAGACAACCCTTCGCGCCCCGAGCACATAGTAACCGTCTGGGGCTCTGGCTACAGGTGGCAGGCAGAGCCTGACAGGAGGGCGCCGTGAGAGGGATCAAGGGCCGACTGACGGCAAGCTTCATAGCCGTAATACTGATATCCGTAATAATTCTCGAAGTTCTGCTGATCTACACTGTCCGGCAGAACTATTACGGCAGTTTGAAGGGCAACCTGACTAACCAGGTCAAAATCAGCGCCGACATGTATTCGAAATACTATTCTGACGCCTCCCTTGAGGAAAACATCCTATACAATGTGGACGCCTTTTGGAACCAGAGCGACGCCCGTGTCGAAATAACTGACGCAAGCGGCAGCATCATCATGGACTCACTCGGCGTTATACCCGGCAGTGCCGAGCCCATGTTCGACGTGCTGGCTGCCTTGGAGGACAAAACCGGCGAATGGGTGGGGTCTATGAGCGGCAGCAAGGTAATGGCGGTGGCATACCCGCTGAAGTCGGGAGGGGAAATTGTCGGCGCCCTGCGCCTAATCGCTTCCACCGACGCCATCGACAAGGAAATCTTCGCCACAATGAGGATTTTCATCGCCATAGGCTTCTTTGTCGTCCTGGCTGTAGGGCTCCTAGGCATCTTTCTTGCGAACTCGATACTCGTGCCGCTCAAGGAAGTCACCACAGCCGCAGAGGGCATGGCAGCGGGGAATTTTCAAGTCAGGAGCAGGAAAAAGCGCGACGACGAGGTTGGCAAGCTTTCCGACAC
>WRJV01000039.1 GCA_009778415.1 Clostridiales bacterium
ACGCTCGCGCATTTTCATGTTCGAATCATCCTGTTTGAAGTGGCCAAAGAAAAACCCCGGCTTTTCGCCGAGGCTTTTCTTTGGTACCCCCGAGATGATTCGAACATCCGACGCACGGTTTAGGAAACCGACGCTCTATCCCCTGAGCTACGGAGGCATAATACATGCGACTCATAAATGATACCATACTTTGGCACCGCATTTCAAGTAGGCGCAATAATTTTTTTTCTGTGTACAACACGCGTCATAGTGGTATAATATATGGAGAAGAATGGGGCAGAGCCCCATGTTGGATTACGGGCGCCGCCCGCGTAAGGAAGGGAAAGGAATGAACATCAACATCACAGGGAACGCTGCCCCCGAGGAACAGGAAGCGTACGTCGAATACCTGCAAAACAAGTACAACAGGAAGCTGGACAGTCTGGACATCGAAATTGACGGCGAGTTCGCCGACCTCAGATACAAATTCTCGCATGTACCCTTCCAGAGGATCCGAAGGATCACCGGATACCTTGTGGGAACCATCGACAACTGGAACGACGCAAAAAAGTCTGAAGAGAAGGATCGCGTGAAGCACTGCTTGGAGGTTTGACGCATGTACAAGGAAGCAAAACGCCCCGCTTGGACGGAGATTAGCTTGCCCAACCTTGATTACAACATTAAGAGCGTCCAAAAAAAGATAGGCCCTGCCATAGAAATCATAGGCATAATAAAAGCTGACGGTTACGGGCACGGCGCTTTCGAAGCCGCATCCGTCCTACGGGAAAACGGGGTGAAGGCTTTTGGTGTGGCGACGATAAGCGAAGCCGCCTCGCTCAGGGACAAGGGCGTCCTAGAGGACATTGTCCTGCTCGGCCTGACGCCAGACATGTACGCCGGCGCCATCGTGGAATACGATGTTATCCCGGTAGTCTGCACATATCAAAACGCGCTTTCCATATCGGAAGAAGCCGAAAAAAGCGGGAAAACAATCTGCGGCTTTGTTGCGGTCGACACCGGTATGGGGCGCATCGGCTTTTCTGCAGAGTGCCCGGCTTCGGTTTCAGAGGTCGAAATGATGTCCCGCCTGCCAAATTTCAAAATCAAGGGGCTGTTTTCACACTTCGCCACAGCTGACGCAGCAGACAAATCCTACGCAAATGAGCAGGAAAGCCGCTTTGCGGCCTTTTACAGCAAGCTCAAGTGCGCCGGTATCGATGTCCGATACCGTACATTTGCCAACAGCGCAGCGATTATGGAAATCCCATCCTCCCACTTCGACGCCGTAAGGCCCGGCATCGTCCTTTACGGCTGCTACCCATCAGCCGAGGTCGACAGAAACGAGCTCCCCATAAAACCCGTCATGTCTGTAAAAGCAAACATCGTCCAGCTGAAAAAAGTGCCGCCCGGGACCTCCATAAGCTACGGCAGAAAATTCATTTCCAGCAGGGAGAGCCTTATCGCCACGCTGACCCTCGGGTACGCCGACGGGTACCCGAGGCCCTGTTCAGGGCAGGCGGAAGTAATCGTAAACGGCGTGTTTGCCCCAGTGGCCGGCAACATTTGCATGGACTACTGCATGGTCGACGTCACCGACGTGCCGGGCGTTAAAACAGGAGACGAGGCCATAGTAATGGGAAGCGACGGCAAAAACACCATACTCGCTGACGACATCGCCCGCATGACGGGCACCATAAACTACGAAATAGTCTGCGCATTCGGGCAGAGGCTGCCCAAGGTTTACGTCCGATGAGCAGGCCGCTACGCCGCAACATGCAAATAATTGCTGCAGTGTGCGCATTGGCTGCCCTCGCTATTGCCGCGTTTTTGCTGCTTGGCCAGTTTGACGGGCTGGAGCCGGAATCCCCCGTGTTGGAGCCCCCGGCCGTTGTCCTGGTACCCGACGTTGAAGACCACAAACCTGACCAAACCGCCGCCCCGGAGATGCTGGCGCGCTTTGCCGAGCTATACGCGCAAAACGACGACCTTGTGGGCTGGGTCCGGGTCCCGAACACAGTTATCGACTACCCCATTGTCTACTGCAGCGACAACGCCTACTACCTTAAGCACGACTTTTTGAAAAGGCCGTCAGCCGGCGGTGCGCCTTTTCTTGACAACAGCGCGGACCTCCTGGAAAAAAACCAGAACCTTTCCCTGTATGCCCATTACATGAGGAACGGGACGATGTTCACTGCGCTCCACAATTACAAAGACATTGAATACTACAAATCGTACCCGCTTTTTGAATTTGACAGCCTGTACGACGAAAGCTTATATAAAATTTTTTCCGTATTCTACATGGCGGGGAACCACACTGATGAATTTTTCTATTATTACCCGACTTCGCATTTCGCTGACGACGAGGCATTCATGAGGCATGTTGACCAGCTCACCACCCGTTCGATCTTTACGACAGGCGTCGACGTAGCCCCAGGGGATCAAATCGTCCTGATGACTGTATGCACATACGAAACGGACAACTTGAGGCTTGTGGTGGCAGGGCGCAAAATACGCGACGGCGAATCGATCGTCGTCGACACCTCGAAGGTTTCCGCCAACCCACAACCCCTTTACCCCAAAAAATGGTACAACAAATTCGGCGGCGAACCGCCAGCCCAACCCTGAGCTTTATTTTCGGCAGTTGATTTTATCCAAAACTGTGCTAAAATGAGAAAGACAATGTAAAAAAATATGGAGGGAAAGTATGATATTCGGCTTGTTTAAAAAAAATGAAATCGCAGATGCGGTGTTTACGGGCGGCAAAATATGCACTCCGGACTCCGACGCCCCGTGGCTTGGGGCAGTCGCCTGCAGGGACGGCCGCATAATGGCTGTGGGTGACGAGGAGGAAATCGAAGATTTTATCGGTAAAAACACGATAGTGACGGATCTTGAAGGCGGCACTCTCCTGCCTGGGTTCATCGACGTATGCGGGCACCCTGTCCTGCAGTCGTTTCAAAA
>WRJV01000040.1 GCA_009778415.1 Clostridiales bacterium
TGTTATCGCTCCTTGAGGCGGGGCATTCCATTGAAGATGTAAAGGAAATTTTGAGCAGAGAGCACGAAAAATGCGGCATGTAATGCGAGAATGCGCCCGGGCATCCCGAAAAGTACGGCAACCTCGATTTGACTGTGCGCGTACTCAACATCAACTCGGGACACAACGAGGGCATAATTAACAGAAGCGAGACGCTGTGCGGGTACGTAATATTCATAGGCATTGCAGCCATTTTTGACGAACCACGCATCGGAGGTGATAAACATGCTAATGACAGAATTTAATATGGAAGACGCCATAGCAGTATGGAAAGAGGAAGGCTGTGAGGAAGGAATCATAGTAGGCGAAACAAGAGGCGAAACTCATGTGTTGTCGCTCCTTGAGGCGGGGCATTCCATTGAAGATGTAAAGGAAATTTTGAGCAGAGAGCACGAAAAATGCGGCATGTAATGCGAGAATGCACCCGGGCATCCCGAAAATTACGGCAATCTCGATTTCGGCTTTAGCCAACGCAATGCGTAAGGTCTATCGCAAAACAGAGGCCAAATGACAAGAGGTTTTGGATGTGCTGGCACAAAGAAGCCCACAAAAGCAAAAAGCGGCCGACTCACCTCATCTGGAAACAAAATCAGTATATCTGATCCCGCATATGAGGATTTAGACGCTCACCTCGCGTCATATTGCAAAATAAGCCATATGAACTCCGCAGCCTCAAGGCGGCTTGGAAATGAATTGGGTTCAAACAGTTCTGAAAAAGGAAATAGTCCGCGCGTGTAATTATAGAGATTACTGATCTCGGCAGAAGCCCAAAGGGATACTTCGCGGGCATCCTCGAAATTAAAGCCATAGGGCGGCGTTGAGTCTTCGATAATCAACATTCCGTCCTTGCCAGGTATCGGTGTGTATCGCTGATGAAGAAACATATTGCCGCTACTCAAAACTCTATACGCAATCGCATACATTTCTTCCCTTGTAATGGCTTTGTTAGGATTAAGGTTGCCTTTGCTCTGTTCAGCAGCTCCACTACCATCACCGCGAACAATCCCCAAAGAATCTGCTTGCCAGATATACTGCCCTGCCCAAACCGGGACATCGGATATGTCATTGTAACGGGGAATATATGTCATCGGCATGAACTGTGCGGGTGAATCGGGGTCATACCAACCGGGCAGTTTCATAATCATTGTGATGAACTCAGCCTTTGTTATCATTCTGTCTGGCGAAAAGTTGTTTGCAGATGTACCGCTGACAATCCCTCTCAAGCGCAATTCGTTCAAGATGGCCTGCGCCTGCTCATCGATGTGCTTCGTATCTTCAAAACTCTCAATGTCAACATATTTAATTTTAACACCGGCGTTGTTGAATATCTTCACATTCACATATTCATCATCAAGCCAAACGCGGGGACAAACATATTCCTGCAAATAGCCGGTTTCAGAGTTTTCTTTATATACAACGGGGCGTTTGCCTGCCGCAAAAATATCCTTGTCATAAGCGATTGACAAAGTAATTGGGTATTGCCAACCTAGCGCAATCGGAATTGTCTGATAAGCGTTTCCTGCTATGCAGTATATGCGAAATTCAAAAAATGTGTCGAAAGAGCGCAGTTCAATATATATCTCTTCGTGCTGCTTGCTTATCTCGTAAAGGACATTTGCGGGGATTTTCGCTTTCATGCATCCGTTATTGTAATTGGAGCAAGGATCGCTGAATATAAGGTAACGCAACTTGGTATCTGTAATGATTGACGCTAGATTGATTTTTAGTTCCGTCACATGTGCGTATTCTGCCCTCTCAGGCATTTCAAAAACGAGTTCTCCGTTTTCCATTTCCGAGAGCTTCTGCATTATTTCTTCTTCGGGCGGCTCATATGTGATGGCAACCTGCCCAAGCGGCACAGTTGCAAATGAATATACAGGAAGCAAGGTTATGACAATAAACACGGCAATCATACTTCGCATAAGCTTTTTAGAATTTCTTTGCATTATATGTACCCCACCCTGCAAATGCGCCTATATGTTCACAACCGTACAGTTCAGCGCAAGTTTTTTCTGATAAAACGTTCACGTGGCGACTCTCCTGAATTCTGGTATATTTGTTATATTGTTACACTTGCATTGTACCACATCCTTGAGGGCTTTGCCATGCTTTTATGGCAAACGATATTGAATTTTCAAGGTTCGCGCCCGGTGCAGCGATAAACTCAGACTCATGGGATTTTTTGCCCAAAAAAAGGCCATCTCTGGGAATTTACCACGTTTGACAAAATTGTGCATGAAACGGATGAAGGCGTAGAATATTGGCTGGCCCGAGAATTGCGCGAAGTTCTCGGCTATGCTCAATGGCGAAGATTCAACGACGCGATAGAGCGTACAAAAATCGCTTGTGAAACGAGTGGCTTCGATGTTTCCGAGCCTCTAATGCTGCTTACTAAATGTTACGGCCTCAGCTTGTCCGACCAATATTGGATTTGCCCTGAAGGTTCCGGATTGCTTTGTCAAGCCGGATTTGCCTGCGGCTTGACATTCCGCATGGCATATAATTCAAACGCAAAAGAAACCCAACCATGTTTCATACTATCATCATTATTTGAACTACTGCGAGGAACGGGGCAGCCCCGATTTTCGGCTGCGGCACATCTATGTGGTATGATAAATTTACCACTGTGATTCACCCAATGGCAAAACAGCCCAGCAAGCCCTTTAAGTATGACCACACAGAGCAAATAAAACTGGTGACCTCTTTTGAATGGCTGGATTTTTCAGCGCTTTCTGGCATTGAAGACGAGTTTCATGAGATTTTGTCAGGGCTGTCGGCGACAACAGTCAATCCAGGTTGACCGTTTAACATTTTATGTGTTGCTCCTATATGGAAGCTGTTTCAATCGCTGTAATGCTAATTACGTATGCGATAATAGTTGAAATAAAAAGGAAATAACCTGCCTGTTAATTTGAT
>WRJV01000041.1 GCA_009778415.1 Clostridiales bacterium
CAGTAGAAGACACGCTGCCATTAATCTGCCGAATAAATACTAAAAGAAAGCGTTGCCGGCAGGCGCAAAAAAAAGGCTGCCCCATTGTCTTTTCGAGGCAGCCCTGTCAATGCTGTTATGGCTATTTTATCATGTTGTCTACGGAGTCGAGCACTTTGTCGAGCATTTTCATCGCTGTCCTGAGCTCTTCCTCAGTTATAATGAGCGGCGGGGCGACTATGACCATGTTTTCATGGGAGTACGTCAGGAACCCTTCGGCTGCGAGCATGCCTATCACCTTGCCCATGACCCCCTGCGGGTCTTCGTTGAAGGAGACTATTGGGGCGCCGGAGGCGTCCTTGACAAGCTCGATAGCGGAAAACAGCCCGATATACCTCGCTTGGCCTACGCAAGCATGCTTTTTGGCGATGTCTTCAAGCAGTTCTCCCAGGATTTTGCCTGTCTTGACTACATGGTCCCCGATGTTGAGCCGCTTGTACTCGCTGATTGCAGCCAGCGTTGCAGCGCAGCCGAGGGGATGGGCGCTGTACGTAAGGCCGAGGAACATCTTGTTGTTGTCGAAGTGGTCTGCAATTTTCTTGCAGGCTATGACCCCGCCCAGCGGCACATAGCCGCAGGTGCAGCCTTTTGCAAAGGTCACCAGGTCTGGCACCACGTTGAACTGCTGGAACGCGAAGGGTACGCCCGTCCTGTACCAGCCGGCCATTACTTCGTCGCAGACCATTACGATGTTGTACTTGTCGCAAAGGGCACGCATCCCTTCAAGGTACCCTTTGGGCGGGACCAGTATGCCGTTTGAGCCCACGACTGTTTCCGTGAAGATTGCGGCTATCTGGGCGGGCCCTTCGTACTTGATCTGGTTTTCCAGCAATTCCAGGTAGAATGCCGTTACGTCGGCTTCTGTTTCAAACTTGCACGCCTTTGGCGCCCTGTATGGATAAGGGCCGTCGTACTTGATGAAGCCGGGGACGCCGGGCTCGTTTAAGAACCTCCTCGGTTCGCCGGTGAGCGAGCCGGCGCCGGCAGAGGAGCCGTGGTAAGACCTGTACATCGAGAACACTTTCCATTTGCCGGTGTAGGCCTTTGCCATTTTTATCGCGTTCTCGTTGGATTCCGCCCCGGCGTTGGTAAAGAACACTTTCCCGCCGTCAAGGCCGGACAGCTCGACTATGGCTTTGGCGGCTTCCGAACGGACGTCGATGGCATATGAAGGGGCTATGAACGGGATCTTGTCGGCTTGGTCCTTTATTGCCTGGATCACGGCTTTGTTGCCGTGCCCGAGGTTTGAGTTAACCAGCTGCGCGGACATGTCGTAGTACTGTTTCCCGTCTTCGTCCCAAAGGTAGATGCCCTCTGCTTTTGTCACGACCATCGGGTTGATTTTCTTTTGAGCGCTCCATGAGTGCAAGTTGTATTTCAAGCTCATTTCCTTTATATTCGACATTTCTTAACCTCCTGTTTCCTATGCGTTTAGCTTTGCAACAACGTCGGCGTCAAACAGATATTCGTCTGTCGGCTGCCACGAGGGAATGGGCCTTGACACGTAAGTGAAGTTAAGAAGGTCTTTCCACGTGGCGTTGTGAGAGATGCTGTTGTGGCCCCACGTCCCGCAACCCAGGGTCATCGACATCGGGAAGCCCGAGGTCCACGAACCGGAATTCGTCAAAGACTGGGGGTGGTTCACGCAAACTTTGCATACCGGGACTTTTTCGCCGAGCACAGCAACCCGTTCTTCGATGGTGGTATGGATGCCGCAGCTGTGCCCTTTGCCTTGGTACTCGAGTATTTTGAGCATTTTTTCAACAGCGTCGTCAAAATCTTTGCACTTTCTTATCCCGGCGACAGGTGAAAGCTTTTCACCTGTGAACGGAAATTCGTTGCCGTACCCGCCGTTTTCCTCGACCATAATCATCAAGGTGCCTTCTGGGGCGTCTATTTCAGCCAGTTCGGCTATCCTGGCGGCTGACTGGGCCACAACGTGCCTGTTCAGGTCGTGGTTTGCCGGCGATTCAGGCCAGATAGTTTTGAGCAGCTTTTGCTTGTCGGGCGAGTCTTCTTTTATGAGGAGGCACCCGTTTTTGGCCATGGCGGCTACGAAGCTGTCGTAGCAGCTCTCAAAGACCAGGATGCTGTTCTCAGTCGAGCATGACGTGGCGTTGTCGAATTTCTTCGACCTTACGATGAGGTCGGCCACGTCGTCCATGTCGGTGGTCCCGTCTACTATTGTCACAACGTTGCCTGTCCCCACACCGATGGCTGGGACGCCTGAAGAATAAGCCTGCCTCACCATGGGTGTGCCGCCTGTCGCAAGGATAAAGTCGACCTGCTTCATCAGCTGCTGGGACGATTCGATTGAAACGTATTCAGGCTCGATCGCCTGCACCAGGTCTGCCGGGGCGCCGAATTTCACGAGAACCCCCCTTATCATTTCAGTAACGGCCCAGTTGGTCCTGCTTGCTTTCGGGTGCGGAGCCAAGATGACTGCGTTCCTGGTCTTGAGCGCCATCATGGACTTGACGACGGGAGTGGCCTCGCCATTGGTGACAGGGATGATTGCCCCTATGACACCCATGGACTTCGCGTATTTCTCCATGCCCATTTTTTCGTCCGTTTCAACCAAGCCTACTGATTTCTGCCCTTTCATCTGAGCATACGAGCCTTTCACCTTTGAGAACATTTTCAGCTGCTTGTCCGCGGCGACGCCCATGCCGGATTCTTCTACCAGCATTTCCCCGAATTTCAAAGCCACGTCGGGCCTTGTCAAGGCGTAAGCCACAGCAGCGGTAAGTTCGTCCACTTGCTCCTGAGTGAAGCCTTCGGCGACTGCCTGCGCCGCATGGCCTTTTGCAACAAGGCCGGCTACGTACTCTTCATAATTGATTGCCATATTTGCGATCCTCCTTAAATTGAATAGAATTGATGGTATCGGTTTGAATAATAGTCATAATATACAAATATTATACCACATTCAACAAACAAATCACAGTTAAAAAAAACGTTCACATTCCATCATTTGCA
>WRJV01000042.1 GCA_009778415.1 Clostridiales bacterium
AGCTGGAAACGATCTTGTCGAGGAACATAGCGAACACAAGGCCGAGGGATTTTTACGACGTGCATATCCTCTATTCCCTACGCAGCGCGGATTGCGACATGTCGGTATTGCGCCAAGCGCTCTTTGAGACCGTAAGCAAACGGGGCAGTAAAGCAATTCTGGGACAATACAGCGAGATAGTCGAAAACATACGAGAAAACCCTCAGATGCGCGGCTTTTGGAAGTGGTATCAAAAGGACTATGATTACGCGAAGGATATTTCTTTTGACGATACCTGTAATTCCATTTTACTGGTCATGAATAATATATTCGAAACTTTATAATGAATTCTTACAGGCTTTACTATTTACTAAAGTTAGGAATCATCTTGTACCAGTTAGTTAAGCAACGATGTCTGATATCTCCCGATGAAATTGAAAAAGAGAGCCCATTTTCATAGGCTCCCCCTCGATCTGTCTGCTTGGAAACGCCGAACAGCATGCGTATTTCCTCGATCTGTCTACTTTTAAGCGCCGAACAGCATGCGCATCTACAAAACAATTATACGACAATAATAAACGCTTATCAACACGAAAATAAAATTTAAGGAATTTATCAGCCTACTCACTGGTCCTGCTGTGCGCTGGATATCTTTTTTGCCGGCACCCCAACCACAGTCGCATACGCCTCGACGTCGCGTATCGCCACTGCGCCCGCGCCCAACTTGGCGTAGTCACCAACCTTCACGCTGGGGCATACAGCCGCATGGCTCCCCAGGAACACGCCCTCCCCCAGTACCGTGAAACCTGTCAGGTCGCAAAAATGGCTTATTGTGCATCCATCCCCAATTTTAACGTCATGCGAACATATGGAATTTACGTCTACCGCCACAAAACTGCCTAATGCGGCATCTGTCGTGACCGTCGAGTTTGGGCATAAGACAACCCCGACGCCCATTTTGCAATTTCTCGCCACATACGCTTCAGGATGCACGACGTTGATGAATTCGGCGCCTTCGCTCAAAAATCTTCTGCCGATGCGGAGCTTGGTTTTTGGGTCGCCTATGGCGCAAATGTAGACGTTTTCACTGCTGACCGTATGGCCTTCTATGGCACCGATGACCTCGTAGCCACAATCGTAACCCAACAGGCTATTTGTATTGTCGTCCAAAAACCCGGCTATCTCCCAGTCTGCCGTCCCTGCCTCCTTGATGTCCAGTGCGTATTGTAGGACTTCCCGGCCGAAGCCGCCGGCGCCGATGATAATCAGTTTTTTCATTCTGTCTCCTCAAACATTTTCATGATATCAGCTTCGCCCATATGATCGAAATCGTCCGGGATCACAACATGCCCTTTCAAAAAACCAACGCGCTGCTGTTTTTTCGAATCGACGAACGACTCCATGGTGGCGCTGTTTTCTGAACTGATCCCTTCCCTTTTGAAGACCGTGACTATCGTCTGCAGCATTATGGCCATGTCGCGCCGGAAGCTGATGCTGTCTACGTACTCCACGTCAAATTTGAAGCGCTCGTCCCATGTGGTCAGGTTCCTGCCGTTTACCTGCGCAAGCCCTGTCAGCCCCGGGCGCACCTCGTGCCTGCGTTTCTGGAATTCGTCGTAGTGGGGCAGGTACTCCACCAGCAGCGGCCTTGGCCCTACTAAGCTCATGTCCCCTTTAAGGATGTTCAGCAGCTCCGGCAGCTCGTCAAGGCTTGAGCTTCGGAGGAATTCCCCGAACTTCGTAAGCCGTTCACCGTCCGGCAAGAGCTTCCCGTCTTCGCCGCATTTGCCTGTCATCGTCCGGAACTTGCGCAGCGTGAACACTTTCCCGCCCTTCCCCGGCCTCTCCTGCGAAAAGAGCACAGGTCTGCCCAGCTTGAGCCTTACCAGCGCAGCTGTAACCAGGATCACCGGCGAAAATACTACTAGGCAAACGGACGACGCTGCTATGTCGAGCAGCCTTTTAATGAATGTTTTGTACAATGGGCATGCCTCCAGAGAATCCTGACAATATCACAGGTTTTCCTGTACGACTATCTCCTTGAGCCTGTCGATGTGGACGTCGGCCGCAGCCCTCGCCGCCTCGCCGTCGCCTCGGGCGATCGCCTCAAGGATTTCCCCGTGCTCCTTGGGCATCTTCTCCGCCCTCTTGAAATTGTCGTAGTATATGTACCTAAACCGCAGAACCATCTCCTGCAGCTGTTCCACTATTTGAACGAGGGTCTTGTTGTGGGTCGACTCCGCGATTATCCTGTGGAATTTCGTGTCGTACCTGATCATGTCCGGAGTGATGCCTTCTTCGACCGCCCTGTTGTAGCTCGCGCAGACTTTCCGCAGCTCGCGCAGTTCTGCTTCGGTTATCCTGGTGGCTGCGAAAAATGCCGCAAGCCCTTCCACGTCCTGCCTGATCTCCAAGATGTCGATCATGTCCGCTGTGGATATTTGGGAGGCGTAGGCCCCCTTCCGGGGTTCGATGACCACCAGCCCCTCCTTTTCGAGCTTCCTTATCGCTTCCCTCACGGGCGTCCTGCTGACCCCTATGCTGTCGGCCAGCTCAATTTCCATGAGCCGCGTCCCCGGCACTATCGTCCCTTTCAGTATCTGGCTTTTTAGTTCTTCGTAAACTAATTCCCTGAGCGGCTTGGGATTCTGCAATTCAAGATTAATCATGTTTCCCCTCTCAACGCTTCCCTTTTGATTTTTCGCGGCGCTATACCATCGTCTTGGTCAAAAATGTCTCTGGGTTTATCGCCAGCATCTTAGCGCACGCGGCTTCCGCGCTTCTCCTATTTTTGTAAAAACCGATAATAGTCGGCCCGCTCCCGCTCATGACTGCTATTGAGGGCGACGTGTCGGCTATCATCTTGTCTTTAGTATTTGTAACACTAGGATACGCTCTTAACGTGAAATTTTCAAGTACATTGATCATATTTTTTTTTGCGAGGCCGAGGTTTTTCGCTTTCAGGGCCGCTATCAGCTCGTCTGCATCGGGTCTTTCAAAGTTTTTGTCTTCGATCAGGTCAAAGCCCTTGTAGACGTCCGT
>WRJV01000043.1 GCA_009778415.1 Clostridiales bacterium
AAAAGGGATATTTGGACGCTGCTAAACGATTTGAAGCCAGAAACCATTTCTGGCGAGGGGCGCGTGTATGGTGGCGGCCTGAAAAAAATCGAGCCATCGGAATTGCTGAATGTGCCTCTCCCAGATATGCAGGAAATATTGCCCCTAAACCGTGACCTTCAAATAGCGTGGTTTTAATGGCATTCCCTCCAAAAGTTTGGTATAATAAGGATAACAAAGAACGGAGGTCACATATATGAAAAACTTTCCAAAACCGACAATGCTGCTGATAATGGATGGCTTCGGCTTAAATCCCGAAACCCATGGCAACGCCATTGCCCAAGCGAAAACGCCAGGCCTTGACAAAATATTCAAGACGTACCCGCACACCTCTATTCTGGCTTCGGGGCTGGCCGTTGGGCTGCCGGAAGGCCAGATGGGCAATTCTGAGGTCGGCCACCTGAACATTGGCGCAGGGCGCATCGTGTACCAGGAACTCACAAGGATTACCAAAGAAATCCAAGAGGGCTCTTTTTTTGACAACCCTGCCCTGCTCGCCGCAATAGGCCACGTGAAACAAAACGGTTCGGCCCTCCACGTGCTCGGGCTGGTGTCGGACGGAGGCGTACACAGCCATTTGACGCATCTCTTCGCATTGATCGACCTTGCCAAGAAACACTCAATCGAAAAACTTTACATCCACTGCATGCTGGACGGCCGCGACGTGCCGCCGCGCAGCGCGCTAGAATACATCATACAGCTTGAGGAGCACTTGAAGGAAGTCGGCACTGGGGCAATAGCAACGGTTTCCGGCAGGTACTATGCCATGGACAGGGACAAGCGTTGGGAAAGAGTAGTCAAGGAATACGACGCCATGACCTTATGCGAAGGCGTACCGGCAGATACTGCGGCAGATTCCGTAAAGGCAGCCTATGAACGCGGCGAAAACGACGAGTTTGTACTGCCCTCCGTTATGAAACAAGGCATGGCCATAAACGACGGCGATGCCATGGTGATGTTCAACTTCAGGCCCGACCGGGCCAGGGAGATAACCCGCGCATTCGTGGCAGACGACTTCGACGGTTTTGAAAGGAAAAAGAAGATAAACGGCCTGTGCTACGTATGCATGACGGAGTACGACGCGACGATGCCAAACGTTACTGTCGCTTTCCCTCCCCACTCCTTGAAAAACACCCTGGGCGAATACCTTGCAAGCCTTGGCCTTGCGCAGCTGCGCATCGCTGAAACTGAAAAGTACGCCCACGTGACGTTCTTTTTCAACGGCGGTGTTGAGGCGCCAAACAGCGGCGAGGACCGCGTCCTGATACCGTCCCCAAAAGTCGCCACCTACGACCTGATGCCTGAAATGAGCGCCTACCTCGTAAGGGACAAAGTCCTTGAACTGATCGAAGAAGACAAGTACGACGTAATCGTGCTGAATTTTGCCAACGCCGACATGGTCGGCCACACAGGCTTCATGGATGCGGCAATCAAGGCTATCGAGGCTCTGGACGGCTGCGTACCGAAGATTGCAGACGCTGTACTAAAAAAAGGCGGCCAAGTATTGCTGACAGCAGACCATGGCAACGCCGACTACATGGAAGACGCGGAGGGCAACGTAGTCACCGCACACTCGACAAACCCGGTTCCGCTCGTGTACATTTCGGGCAACGGTGGGAAATTGAAAGAAGGCGGCATACTGGCAGACCTTGCCCCCACTCTGCTTGACATAATGGGGCTTCCCGCGCCGCCGGAGATGACCGGGAGAAGCCTAATCGAGAAATAGAGGGGATTCTTACCTCAAGCAGTGCTTTTTCAGCCGATCGTAAAATGCAGACCTGCTCAGGTTCATAAGCCTGGCTGCCTCGCTCTTGTTGCCGCCAGCTCGCCTCAGCGCATCGAGCAGGGCTTCCTTTTGCAGGTTCTCGATAGAGCTTTGGTAGGTTGCGGCTTCTTGAGTTTGCACTGGCGCGGCCTGCACTGGCGCGGCTTGCGCCTGCAATCGTGCGCTGCCGGCTTCGCGTACAACTTGCGCCGGCAGGTTGCATGCGTCTATTTCACCTTCCCATACGTAGTTCGCCGCACGCTCTATCGCGTTTTCCAGTTCCCGGATATTGCCAGGCCAGGGGTAGTTCTGCATTACGTCCAACGCCTGCCGGGAAATGCCAGTTACCTTTGACCCTAAGATGCGGTTGTATTTTTCAACGAACGAGTTCGCCAGCAATGCGATGTCGTCTCGCCTCTCCCTGAGCGGCGGAAGATGGAATTCGATGACGTCGAGCCTGTAATAAAGGTCCTCGCGGAACGTTTTTTTCGCCACGTCCTCTCTCAGGTTCCGGTTGGTCGCAGCTATGATCCTGACGTCCACCGTCTGTTTTTTCGTTCCGCCCACCCTCATGAATTCTTTTTCCTGAATAACCTGCAGCAGCTTCGCCTGTACCGACATGGGCATGTCGCCGATCTCGTCCAAAAATATGGTGCCGGTGTCTGCCATCTCAAAATAGCCCGGCTTGCCGTTTTTCAGCGCCCCTGTAAAGGAACCCGGCGCGTACCCGAACAATTCCGACTCAAAAAGCGTTTCCGGTATCGACACGCAGCTAACCTTTACAAAAGGCCGTTTTGCCCTTGGACTCGCGCTATGGATGCCCTTGGCAAAGATGTCCTTGCCCACGCCGCTTTCGCCGGTGAGCAGCACGGTGGAGCTGCTGCGGGCGATCAGCCCTGCATCCCGCTTTATGCTGAGGAACCTCGGGTCTTTTGTAAGTATCTGGTCAAACCTGTTGTTGCTGTCCCGTTTTTCCAGCTCGTCGCGGTAATAGTCTATCTTTGTCTGCATTTTTTTGACGATTTCAACTTCTGCGACGATTTTTTCAATGTCGGATATATCCAGAAAAGCAAAGCTGCAGCCAATCTGCTCGCCGTTCTCGATGATGGGGACTTGGTTGACTATCACCGGAACTGACCTTACGGTCTTCTTCTGGCCGACGCAAAGCTCCTTTGATACGGCAACCTCCGGTAACACCTCGCTAAGATGCTTCCCCTTTGCTTCGGAAACGCCTAA
>WRJV01000044.1 GCA_009778415.1 Clostridiales bacterium
CCAAGTAAAATCGCTGCCCTCCGTGTATCCTAGAATGACCAAGAATACCTTGTAGAGTTGTTGGGCCGTTGCTTGCTCCTGTGGCCGGAATGTACCGTCATTAAAGCCGATAAAACCCAATTGCGGGTTGTTTTTCGCGAATACCATGACTTTTCGCACGTATTCGCTTTGCCCGGCTGCGTCAGTGAAGCTGGGCGCACCAGAATCCGCGCTGTCAATCTGGTCTTCTATTCCCGTAAGCCGCGCCAAGATAACAACCAACTGATATCGTGCGGTCGCCAGATTCAGATACTCTTCCGTAACGCCGGCGTCTTCACCCTTGAGAATGCCAAGATCTGCGCATGTCTGCGCATCTTTGGGGATCGCATTGGCGGCTGAAGAAGACGCCGAAGCGAACGTTGCCGTCGGCATTAAGCCAACTACAAGGACAATCGACAGCAGAACAAGTATAATTTGTTTTTTCATTACTAGCTCCTTTCATTACTAGTTACTTTACTTTTGTTTCCCTCCTATTTGCCTCGCTGATCTCGTTCAGCGCTGATAAACGGCTCTTATTTCCGGGATGAGCGGTCCCGCATTATCACATCCCTTCATACATTAATGCAACATCGTTGCTGTTGCTACTTGATTAACTTTATCATATATCTTACGTTGAATGCAAGCGATAAGTGATGCTTAACAGAGCAATCGTATAAAAATGGACCCGTGCCGATGACTGCCAATTATCTGAAACAAGGACTCATGCCAGAAAGAGCCAAGCCAAAAATCTGATATTTATTATGCAAACCCCAAATATTAAAATTGTGACAAATGTCATCATTATTTATGACATTTGTCACTAGCAATGATGTGAAAACTCATCTATAATGAAAGCATATTCATCAAAACAAAGCCAATTTATTCATATAGGCCAGCACACATTAATGCCATTCCGCTTATTGCTTGCAATGATATTATCACTTGTTCCGGTCTTTGGTGCAACGACCATATATGCGGTGACAGGAACGCTGGATTCGAGTTGGTATAACGATATTGACTTGGAATTTGAAATTAACAACGCCGACCAGCTGGCAGGTCTGGCACAGCTTATCAATGACGGAACTGATGATTTCCACGGGAAAACAATTACTCTTTCTGCGGATATCGATCTCTCCGAATATGGCAAGGGGTGGAATGACGGTAAGGGCTGGAAGTGTGATAGTAACAATGGCCGAAGAGTTGAATCAACAGTTATATCCAACTGACAAAGGGCTTAATAAGGCAGACGGTGCAGATATAAATGCAAAAACCGCGCTGACCGCTGCGTTTTGGATTGATGAAATGAAATGGGACAAAAATATCTGGACACTCCAAAACGGAAAGCTGCCAACCCTAACATGAAGAAAATCTTTAAAAAGTATATCAAAATGTGGGAGAGATGATGATGAAAAAAAAGGCAAGGTATATAGTTTTGGTATTGTTTCTCATTTCATTTGTCCTTGCGCTATATGAAGACCTTATTTACACTGCTGAAGGCAAAAATAATTTTATCGATTTGCATGAAAGCGAATGCAAGTATCTGGGACGAAGTTTTTGTGCGAACGGGGCGAATGGCAACGTGTCCATAAAAGAAGACCCGATTTCCAACATGGAAATATTGAAAATAATAAATGGCAAAATACTCTTCATTGAATACGTATATGGGAATGACTGGGGCTTTGTCACAGTCTATCCGAGTGAACAATCCGAGGAGTGGGTGCCCTTCGGTTGGGTTAGAATGGATCAACTTTTAGTCCAATATGATTGCGTAGCCTTTGAGGAAGAGCATTTTGATGAGTTTTATCCATATAACGGGGACTATTCTGAGATAAAAAACAGCAAATCGGTTGTCGCGTGGCAGTGGCCAGGATCTGGAATCCCGTATTGGACAATTGAGGATTGGAACTGGAATACTGCGAGGTTTTCAGTTTGCCTAGCCTATAAAGATGAACAAAACCGCGAATGGGGGTTTGTACCATGTTTAGGCGGCGGAAGGAATATATGGGTTTGCTTGAGCGAACCTCAAAATGTTGACATACCAGCATTTAACCCTGCCCCTTCGCCTACGGCGTGGCAGCCGAAGACTTCGAATAGTGCATACACTGTGTATACTAAGTTCAAGAGATCTACTGGCGAAGGAAAAAGGCACTTGCCAACTTCAATTTTAATACTTGCTGTCATAATCGCAATCATAACAGGTTATATGCTTAAGATGGACCTTTTCTACCCAAACACGAAACGAGACAGAAAAGACTTGCCCAATAGCAAGATGTTGGTCGGCAGCCAGCGCGAATGAGTTGAAGTATTAACCTGCTGCTACAGTACTGGCAGAAACACATAAGATTAAATTCAATGCCACTCGGCATGTATTGTTTGCTCTTAGTCCTTTTCTATTTTCTCAGTTTCCAATACTAACCGATCACGCTTTTTCATATCCAAATAACCTCCTCTTTTATATCAGGGTCATACATGTTTGAGAGGGAATCATCATTTTTGCGGGCAGACATGTAAGGTTGTATTGTTTTTTGAAGTTATATAAGGTAAGATGGATTATCAGGCAGGGTTTTGCCTGCCGGCGGGAGGAAACAGATGCTAATCCTTCTAACATTTGCAAGCGAAAGCGAAAGGCTGAAATTTGAGCGGTTGTTTGACAAATATAAGAAACTTCTGCTATACACAGCCTACAATATACTGCATGATTATTCTTTGGCTGAAGACGCGGTCAGCGAGGCTTACATAAGGATATATTTCAACCTGCACAAAATAGAGGATACAGAATCCCCAAAATCGATTTCATTTATGGTCACAATCGTGAAAAACACAGCGCTTACCATATTGGGAAAGGAAAAAAAGTACATTGTGCCGCAAGATGACATAGAAATAGCAGACGGTGGATACAATATGGAAGAAAGCGTCATTTCCGATGCCATAACAGGCGACATGCTGAAAATTGTCGACGGGCTCAAGGAGGAGCTGCGAGAGCCCTTCCTGCTGCAGTACGCCCACGGATTGTCCCACAAGCAAATTGCC
>WRJV01000045.1 GCA_009778415.1 Clostridiales bacterium
AGGGAAGAAGCGGAGGCAGCCGTCAGGGCAGTCAAATACCCGCCGGCAGGCAGGCGGGGGGTAGGGCTTGCCAGGGCGCAGAAGTACGGTTTTGGCTTCGGCGAGTACAAGGAATGGAATGAAAGGGAGAGCGTGGTCGTCGTTCAAATCGAGCACATAAGCGCAGTGGGCAATTTGAAGGGCATACTCGAAGTGGGCGGCATCGACGCCACTTTTGTCGGCCCCTACGACCTTTCCGGCTCGCTGGGCCACCCCGGCGACTTTGAGCGCCCTGAGTTTGTGCAGGCGATTGCGGAATACGAAGCGCTGAGCAAGGAGCATGGAATGCCCATGGGGTACCACATCGGCCCGCCTGACGCGAAGCTTGCGGAAGAAAAGATCGCGTCGGGATACAGGCTTTTGACGGTTAGCTCAGACGCCATGTTCATGGGGCAAAAATGCCGTGAGACCCTGGCAGGGATTCACAGTTGTAAACTTGACGAAAATATACTATAATAATATTTGCTAGTTGCCGCGCATTTGCGCGGTGCGCGGGCATCGCCCGGGTTTGAAAGCGCATTGTGTGGAGGACAAGATGGAATCGAAAAACATACTACTGAGAAACACCTGTTTTGACGATTTTAAGCATTTCGCAGAATGGGAGACGCAAAGCCAGGTCACTGACTACCTGAGCATTGGCGAAAGCAGGTCCTACGAGGAAATTGTCAGGGAATCCATATTGTGGGAATCCGACCCGTCGAAGCGCCAGCTTACGATAGTCTTGAAGGAGGAAGGTGCGCCGATCGGGAGGGTTTTGATAAGCAGGCTTGACCGCGAATCGGACTCGCTGGACATAACGAGGATATACATAGCTGACGAGCGGCACAGGGGCAAGGGGTTTGGCGAGGAAACCATGCTGCTGATCCTTGAATACAGCTTTATGGGGCTGCACATGGAGCGCGTAACCCTCGACCATTACACGGGGAACGCCGTAGCTTCTTCGCTCTACCAGAAACTCGGTTTCCAGTACGAAGGCGTGGCGCGCAACGCATGTAAAAAGAACGGGAAGTACTACGACGTCAACCTGATGTCTATGACCAGGGCTGAGTATTTTGAAAAGGTCCATGTGAAAAAGTATTAGACATTAGAAGTATTATGTAAATTAATCACGACATATTATAACATTATCACCAATAAATTCCTGCCCAATGCAGGAATTTTTGCTGCTTAAGATAGAGCAAGCTGCTTAAATAATTTATTATAACATATGTTAAAACCTTGCTTGACGAGTATTGTAAAAAAAATATATAGAAAATGTAAAAACCTTATTGACTGTTACCGGCATAAGACATATAATTTTTATTGCATCCCACAACATGTGGTATATATTCTAAAAGAAATCCTAGAAAAAACACAATATTCAAAACAGCGCGGGAGGAACCATGAACGAAATAAAAGCGATAATTAAAAGGGACGGAAGGCGCACAGCATACAACATCGACAAGATAACCGGAGCCATATTCAAGGCAGCCAAGGTCCTTGGAGGGACGGACATCGACACCGCAAGGTACCTGGCGAGGCAAGTTGAAGCCTACATCCTTGAAGTAATGCACAAAGACACGCCCACGGTGGAGGAGATACAGGACGCTGTCGAAAAAATCCTCATTGAAAACGGCCACGCGAGGACTGCGAAAGAATTCATACTGTACCGCGCCGAGAGGACGCGCATACGGGAGATGAACATGAGGCTGATGAAGATATACGAGGACCTCACGTTCAAAGACGCAAGGGACAACGACATAAAGCGGGAAAACGCCAACATCGACGGCGACACCGCGATGGGCACGATGCTCAAGTACGGCTCTGAAGGGGCGAAGCAGTTTTACGAAATGTTCGTCCTGAACCCAGAGCATTCAAAGGCGCACGCCGAGGGCGACATCCACATCCACGACATGGATTTCCTGACGCTTACGACGACGTGCTGCCAGATAGACATCGAAAAGCTGTTCAAGGGCGGTTTTTCCACCGGCCACGGGTTCCTCCGGGAACCAAACGACATACAGAGCTACACCGCGCTGGCCTGCATAGCGATACAGTCCAACCAAAACGACCAGCACGGCGGCCAGAGCATACCGAATTTCGACTACGGCATGGCCGGGGGCGTGCGGAAGACCTACAAGAAGCTCTACCGCACCAACTTGGGCAAGTTGATGAACATGCTGTACGATATTGAAGACGGCGTTGAAAAGGCCAAGGAGATTGCCGACAAGCTGGAGAGCGAGAAAGGCCTTTGCCCGGCCATGGGAAACAGCAACGGTTACAGCAAGGAGGAAGCGGAGCTGCTGAAAAGCGTCGTCAGCGAAAAGGACATAGAGAAACTGCAGGCGGGCGCGAGGAAATACGCAGACCAGGAAATCAGGCGTGCGACGTACCAGGCGATGGAGGCTTTTGTACACAACCTGAACACGATGCATTCACGCGCGGGCGCACAGATACCGTTTTCATCGATCAACTACGGGACGGACACGTCCCCTGAAGGAAGGCTTGTAATCGAAAACATCCTGCTTGCCACTGAAGCCGGCCTTGGTAACGGCGAAACCGCCATTTTCCCCATACACATTTTCAAGGTCAAGGAAGGCGTGACGTTCAACCCGGAGGATCCGAACTACGACTTGTTCAAGCTGGCGTGCAGGGTTTCAGCGAAGAGGCTTTACCCGAATTTCTCGTTTATCGACGCGCCCTACAACCTGAAATACTACGTTCCGGGGGAAGTGGACACCGAAGTCGCCTACATGGGCTGCAGGACGAGGGTGATAGCCAACGTACACGACCCGTCGCGGCAAGTGGTCGGCGGCAGGGGGAACCTCAGCTTCACGTCGGTAAACCTGCCCCGCATAGCAATTAACGCCAACGGCAACATAGACTTGTTCTTCGACGAGCTCGACAGGAAGATCACGCTGGTGATCAACCAGCTCCTCGAACGGTACGAGATACAGGCGTCAAAAAAAGTCAAGAACTTCCCGTTCCTGATGGGGCAGGGGATATGGATGGACTCGGACAAGCTGAAGCC
>WRJV01000046.1 GCA_009778415.1 Clostridiales bacterium
TAATACTAATCACTAATCAAAGCATTGAATAATCCAAGTACGACCAGTAATACTGTTAATAGAGCAATGAGATAAAGAGCAAATAGTATCACACAATCTGTCAACGACTTTATCAAGGGTATGGAATATTTCATTGCGGAAGCCGCGTTTACGAATTTCTTTCCAGATTTGCTCAATCGGATTCATCTCCGGCGTGGCGGGCGGTAACAGAAAAAGTTCGATATTATCTGGAACGATCAATCCTTTTGATCTATGCCATGCAGCTCCATCACACGGAAGCAGAATGTAATCATCAGCAAAAGCTTCAGATAGTCTTTGCAAAAATATGTTCATGCAATCCGTATTGCAATATGGCATGACAAGGAAAAATGATTCTCCTGTCAAGGGTTCGACCGCGCCATAAGCATAACGATATTCGCGAATATGATGACAAGGCACAGTCGGGCGTAAACCCGGAAAACACCAACAATACTTCGGCTTGTTTATCCGCCCAAACCCTGCTTCATCCTGAAACATCAGACGTATATGTGCATACCTTTCTGTTGAAAAGGCGTTGAAAACTTTCAATTCCCGGATTCGATCGTTAATTTTTTTGAGGCTTCTATCTCCTCTTCACTTGCCTTGTTTGGATGTTTGCTTCGTGGCATTACCTTTCGCCAACCATGGCGCGCAAGGACATAGTAAATTTGACTGCCTCCTATACTGTGTCCTACTTTCTCTTCATAAGCAGCTTTGATTGCGCTTACTTCTACCACTTGACCTTGTTCGGCCTGCTTCTTGTATTGCGATAAAAACGCCTCTTCTTCCTCTATGCTCATATTACGGCGATTACCCTTGTAATGATTTCCTGTTATTGACGACAATCCCTGGTTCCAGTATTTCGACACTAACTGGCTGACATAGGATGGATGATATTCACATTGTTTTCCGATCTCTTCGTACCGGTTACCCTCAAAACGCATTATCAGGGCTTTCAACCGATTCTCTACATTCTTGTCTTTGTTTTTCTTACGGGCCTTTTCAAGTTCTTTTCGTTGTTCCTCTGTTATTTTGTAGCATCTTGACATTTCTTTCACCCCTCCTGTTACAATAGAATTAGCGGATAGGGTACGGCAACCGGCCGCGGCCCTATTCGTGTTTGTTGCCTAAGCCGGTACAATGAGAGAGTGTCGGTCTGACGTCAGCCTCCAAGGGCTAACCACGCCCGTACATAAGTCAGTCAGCCGTCCTCCCGTTGTCCGGCGTTCGTTTTACGCAGATTGGGCTATGCCGCAGGGCTTTCCGTGCGGGACGCCCGCGTCATTCAACAGATTGAATCGGCAATGAACGAAGGACGTATACCGATTACAAAATCTATTGTTATGAGGGGTATCCACATGAAAATTACATGCGTCGGCATCGATGTGTCCGACGGTCACAGCACTATTTCCGCGTATGCGTGGGGCGATGTGATGCTGATGAAGCCACAGGACGTACCCCACACCGTCGACGCTCTGCACGGGTTGGCGGATGAGATCGGTCGGCTGCCCGGAGAAGTCCGCGTTGTGATGGAACATACCGGGCGCTGCTGGCTTCCGATTGCCGGGGTTCTGCGCGAGGCAGGTCTGTTTGTCAGCGCGGTCAATCCGAAGCTCATCCGGGATTTCGGTGATAACAAGCTCCGTAGCCTCAAAACCGACAAAGCTGACAGCCGGAAGATCGCTCGTTATGGTTTGCGCTATTGGAACGAGTTGCAGCCTTACGCACCAACCGAGACGACCCGCCAGAAGCTGTTGGAGTTCAGCCGCCAGCTTGATAACTCCAACAAACTCCTGACCGCTCAGAAAAACAATCTTCAAGCCATTGTGAGCGTGACATTCCCCGGAGTCCGAAAGCTGTTCACAAGCCCCGCCCGCGAGGACGGTCGTATCAAATGGGTTGACTTTGTTTGTGATTTTTATCACTGCGACCGTGTCCGCAAGCTCGGCGCGGCGGCGTTCACGGAATGTTACCGCGCTTGGTGCAAGCGAAAGGGATACAACTTCACGAAGTATGGATGTGCCAAGATTTACGCGCTGGCGTGCAATTGCGTTCCTTCGCTGTCCTGTGATCGCGATACCAAGCTGCTCATCAACGAAGTCGCCAGGCAGCTCACCGCTATCTCCGTGGCTGTTGAGGTGTTCCGTGCCAAGATTTACGACCTTGCAAGCACCCTGCCTGAGTTCGGCTGTGTGATGGCGATGTTCGGCTGTGGCAAAACTACAGGCCCGCAGCTCATGGCTGAAATTGGCGACCCAACGCGATTCAGGGACAGGGTCGTTGACGGCAGGCGTATCAAGGGCAAGAAACAACTCGCACAGTTTGCTGGCGTCGCCCCCGGCAACAACCAGTCCGGCTCCTATGAGCAGCAGAGCGTGAAAGCTTCTAAAAAAGGCTCGGCAAACTTACGGCGGACGCTTTTTCAGATTATTTCTACGCACTTAAAGAAGATGCCAGACAACCCGATTTATCATTTCCTTGACCGCAAGCGCGTCGAAGGTAAAGAATATTTTGTCTACATGACTGCTGCCTCTAACAGATTTTTACAGCGGTATTATGCTCAAGTACGCGATTACCTTGCCGCACAACCTGTCGATCCACCCAGTCCAAGCATCGCCGCCTAAAAAGTCGCGTGAATGTAGCTAATTTAGCCTTCTAAGGTGGCGATGGACGAAATCCCGCCGTCTCGCTTTCGCATTCCCGTTTTTGAATACATTCTACGGCATGATTTCTTCTCACCATTTTGTAATTTCCCTATTGACTTTTTATTTGCAGACTTTTTTAGTTGCGTTCAATCTATTTTACAAAATAAAAAGCAAAAGCACATCATGGTTAGGGGTGATTTTTTAGAAAAAAGCCTCACAGTTAGGGGTGATTTTTGAAAAATACACCCTCCTTTTTGCCTTGAACGAAAAAAAGCCCCTCATTAAAAAAATGAGAGGTTTTTTTGAGATTTATGTTTTTCGGGGTCGCCGGTTACTCCGGTTTTTTGAGTAAAGCCATCAGCTCCACCCGGTTTGTCACGCCTGCTTTTCCGTAAATGTTCCTTGCGTGAGTA
>WRJV01000047.1 GCA_009778415.1 Clostridiales bacterium
TCCCTCGGGAACTTCGACGTGCTGCCCAGGGACTTCCCGTAGGCGATGTCGTCAAAGGCCAGCACCAGCCCGTCGGACGGGACGTCATTTTTCTCAATGCTGCCAGAAAACCACCCGACGGCTTCCTCTACGCTGCCTTTGCCTACCATCCTGTATTCTACGGTGTCAAATCCTTGCGAGGCAAGCCACTCCATCTGCGCCCTGCGGGAGTCCGCAAGGCCGGCAGCGCCCTCTGCCCTTACCAGTGAAAACGCGTAGAACCGCACGTTCCTCTCGGCTGTTACCTTGCTGTTTAGCTGCCGCACCGAGCCGCTGCACAGGTTCCTTGGGTTCTTGTATTTTGAGCCGGCATCCTCAATGGCCGCGTTGATCGCCTCAAAGTCGGAATACCTGATGACAGCCTCCCCCCGCAGCACGAGCTCGCCGGCGAAGGATATCTCAAGGGGAACGTTCCTGAATACCTTGGCGTTTGGCGTGATGACTTCGCCGATCTCGCCGTTGCCCCTGGTCACGGCCTTTTGCAGCTTTCCCCCTGAATACGTGAGCACTATGGTCAGCCCGTCCAGCTTCCAGGAAAGGATGCCTTCGTACTCTCCCAGGAATTCGGCAAGCGCACCGGCCTCTTTCGTCTTGTCCAGCGAAAGCATCGCCGTTTCGTGCCGCTCCTTCGGCAGCTCCTCCAGCACCTCATAGCCGACGCTGACGGTCGGGCTGCCGGCCAGCACGATCCCCGTCTCCTTTTCGAGCGCAGAAAGCTCGTCGTAGAGCCTGTCGTACTCTATGTTTGGCATGATTTCACGGCTTTCCGTGTAGTACGCCTTGGCGGCTTCGCTTAAGACCGCAATTTTTTCCTTCATAAGCTCTGTTTTGTCTTTCACTTTACCCCTGCACCTTCTTTATGGGCGCGACGCCCTTTGCCAGCTTTTTGGAGCCCACCGAATCAAACATCACGCTCACTGTTTTCGCATCCGACGATATCACCATGCCGTCGCCAAACTTTGCGTGGTTGACCCGTTCGCCTGGCGCAAAGTCAGGCCCTATTGCAATTGGGGGCGCGGCTGCCGGCGCAACAGCAGGCGCGGCTGCCGGCGCTGTGCTGAAAACCTGCGATTTAGCCGGCCTTGCCGACCTTGCCGGCTTTGCCTGTTCAAAAGGCTTGAACGCGGTTTCGTTGGCGTACCCGTCAGACCATTTTACGGCTCCTGCGGTTTTGCTTTTTCTCCCGTCGTATATCGGTGTCCCGGTCAGCACGGATTTGTCAACTTCTTTCAAGAACTGGGATTCCCTGGTGTAGTCCGTCTTACCGTACAGCATGCGCATCGACGCGCTGGTGAGGTACAGCTTGTCCATCGCCCTCGTCATCCCCACGTAGCAGAGCCGCCTTTCTTCTTCCATCCCGTCTTCCTTTTCTTGCGCCCTCCACCCGGGGAAGAGGCCGTCCTCCATGCCGGGGAGGAACACCACCGGAAACTCCAGCCCTTTAGCACTGTGCATGGTCATCAGCACTACTGCGTCCTCGCTTGCGTCGTGGTTGTCTATGTCTGCCATCAGCGCGAGTTTTTCCATGAAAACCTCAAGCGACAGTTCCGGGTCTTCTTTTTCAAAATCGAATATGACCGACTTGAATTCCAGAATGTTCTCGATCCTGCTGTCTGATTCGATGTTGTCCTGTTCTTTCAGCGCCCTCATGTACCCCGTCTTTTCCATCAGCGCGTCGTAGATGTCGGAAACCTTCAAACTGCCTTTTTCGCGGTTGTACTTTCGGATAACCGAAACCAGTTCCCTTACGTTCTGCGCCGCCTTTGAAGACAGGCTCTCGATTATCTCGTCGTCTTCCAAGATGTCGAAAATGCTCTCTCCCCGGACAGCCGCCAGTGTCCTGAGCTTCTCGACCGTCCTGCCGCCGACGCCCCTCTTCGGCTCGTTGATGACCCTTACGATGGCGACGTCGTCCGATGTGTTTTGCACCAGCCGCATGTACGAGACCATGTCTTTGATTTCTTTCCTGTCGTAGTACCGCAGCCCGCCGAGCACCCTGTAGGGTATCTCCTTTGCGGACAGTGCGTCTTCAAAGGTCCTCGATTGGGCGTTTACCCTGTACAGTATTGCGAAATCCGCGTATTTCAATTCATTTGAATGCAGCCTCTCGATTTCCCCGGCAACGTACCTGGCCTCTTCTTTTTCGTCATCTGCCCGGCGGTACGTGATTTTTTCGCCGGCTTCTTTGCCGGTCCACAGCTTTTTGCCTTTCCGCTTCTTGTTCTTTTCGATAACGGAATGCGCCGCCGCCAGGATGTTCCCGTAGGAGCGGTAATTCTGTTCGAGCTTGACCACTTTCGTATTTTTGAAATCCTTCTCGAATTCCAAAATGTTCTTGATGTCCGCGCCGCGCCACTGGTAGATGCACTGGTCGTCGTCGCCGACGACGCAGATGTTGTTGTGCGCTTCTGCAAGCAGCTTCACAAACCTGTACTGTATGTAATTGGTGTCCTGGTATTCGTCCACCATTATGTACTTGAACCGCTTTTGGTATTTTCTGAGGATTTCTTCGTCTTTTTCAAACAGCTTTACCGCGTTTAAAAGCAGGTCGTCAAAATCCATAGCGTTGTTTTTCCTCAAAGTGGCTTCGTAATCGGAATACAGCTCGTATATCCGCTTGGATTTGAAGTCGTCGCCGTTCACCTTCAGGTAGCTTTGCGCGTCGATGTCTTTTTCCTTGCAATCGCTGATTATGGCCAGCATGTATGCAGGGGTGAACTTCTTTTCGTCAAGGTTCCTTGCCTTAACGCAGTTTTTGATGACCGCCTTCTGGTCGCTGGGGTCGTAAACGACGAAATCGCTCCTGTACCCAATTGTCTCCGAATGCATGCGGAGCAACCGCAGGGCGGCTGAATGAAACGTCGAAATCCACATGTTGACGCTCCCGCCCAGCAGGTTTTCAACCCTGTCCCGCATTTCCTTCGCCGCTTTGTTCGTAAAGGTGACGGCGAGGATGTTGTACGGGTCAACGCACTCGTCCTGGACAAGCCACGCGATCCTGTGGGTCATAGTGCTCGTCTTGCCGCTTCCGGCGCCCGCCA
>WRJV01000048.1 GCA_009778415.1 Clostridiales bacterium
TTGACCCGCCTGATTACGCAGGCCACGGCATAGCCACCGAAGGTGCCGCCGGCGGGCTGTCGGTGAAGCTAACCTGCAAGCCGGGCAAGGGCGTTTTGGCGCGGCTTGGACGTTTCAACGGCGAAATGGTGATGGTGGTCACAGAATGCGAAGTCAGGGTTCCAAGCGACTTGGAAGAACGCAAGCAGGAATGCGGCATACCGTTCTGGCCCCACGCGTTCGCCTATGTGGACTGCGACATCGACGCGCTGGTTGAAAACTACATGAACGAATACGGCGTGCTCGGATATGGCGAAGGACTGAGCCAAGCCCTGGAAGCGTTTTGCGGCATGTGCGGCATACGCGCCATCGTGCTGTAGAGCATGAAGACAAAGAAGCTTTTGTTGCCGGTCACCATGGCGCTGGCCTTCTTCCTGGGGTTTGAGGCCGGCGGCTTCCAGCTGGCGCTGCTGAAAGTCTCTCTGGAGTACTCCATTGCAAGCAAATGGATGGGAGGGCTCGTGGCTGTGCAGTACACCGCCATCATAATATTCCCGCTCCTGCTCGGTAGGCTTTCCGACAGGATAGGGAAAAAAACAGTCCTGTTGATGTTCGTCGCCACGTTTATGGCAGGCTGCCTGACGGTTGTTTCGATCCCGCACCTGGCCGGTTTCATAGTCGGCATCTTTGTCTTGGGGGCGGGCTTCAGCATGAGCGAGGCGACGTTTACCGCAGCTATCGCGGACATGTACGGCAAGCAGCAGGGAAAGTACCACAACTTGGTGCAGGCGTTTTTTTGCATGGGCGCCATGTCAGGACCCATAGCCTCCGATTACGCCATCCAGAACTATGGCTTCAGCTGGCACGTAGTCTTTGTCGCCTGCGGCACTGCCTACGCCGTTATTTTCGTGCTGATACTGTTCACTGAATTTGCGGAAGTCGCGCCTGCCGCCGAATCCCTGCATCCGGGCGCGGCGCGGCATTCGTACTGGATACTGGCGACCCCTGTCCTTGCCTCCCTGCTGGTAGCAATCACCATGTACGTAGCGATGGAAAATGGCTTCGCGTTCTTTTTCGACCTGCTGTTCGTGCAGAAACTGGGGGCGCCCGAGCTTTCCGCGTCGGCGATATCGCTTTTCTGGCTGGCAATGATGCTGGGGCGGCTGCTGGGCAGCCTTTTGCACAGATACGAAAAAACCGTGATCAGGGTCCTGTTCCTCTGCGTCTCGGTTTTTTCTGTCGCAATCGCGCTTTCAAGCAACCCCATGCTCTCGCTTGTCCTCTGTTTTGTGCTCGGCTTCTCCCATGGCCCGATCTGGCCCTTCATCATCAGCTTGACGGCAAAGGAGTACCCGCAAGACACAGGCCTTGCGGCCGGGTTTATGATGGCGGGCAGCGGCGCCGGCGGCGCCTTGTCCCCTATTTTGATGGGGTACCTTGCCGGCATCTTCGGAATCCAGTATTCGTTTTTTATGCTGTCGCTGGTCGCAGTGTGCGGTTTTTTCGCAGCGCTCAAATACCATCGCTTAAAGAAAGCGTAGCCTGGCGGAGTTTAACGTACCGGCTGTATTTTTCGCCGTAGCGCTCCGCTGCCTCCATGCTCGGCAGGAACTGCTTCCCGGTTTTCACAAAACAAGAGGCAGCTTCCTCAAGGGAGCTGAAAACCCCTAGGGAAACCGCAGCAGCCATGGCGCCGCCGACTGCACCTGCATCGGCAGTTTCAAGGGCTGTAACCGGAACGCCCAGCACGTCTGCTTTCATCTGTAGCCACAGCGGTGAGCGGGCGCCGCCGCCCGTAGCCCGCAGCGACGAAAACTCGATGCAAAATTCCTTGAGCTTGTCCCTGTTGTAGCGCATTTCAAAACAGAGCCCTTCCATAATCGCCCGGTAAATCTCGGGCAGGCCGCTGCCCATCGACAAGCCGGCTATGGTTCCAAAAGCAGGCGATGTCAGCTCAGGCGTCCCAGTCCCCCCAAAGTGCGGTACCACGATGATGTCTGAAGTCCCGTTTGGGCAGCTCTCATTTAACAAGTCGTAGACTGTGCAGCCCCTTGCTTCCGCAAAGGCCTTCATGTGGGGGACGATCCTGTCGCGGTACCAGGAGAGCAGTGCGCCCCCTGACAGGGTAAACGCGTACGTAACATAAAGCCCAGGCACGGCGTGGGGGACGCACACGTAGTTTTGGCTTAAAAACAAACCGTCGGTTATGAGCCTGTCGAATACGGGGGTAATGCATTCCACCGAGCCCGTCCCAACTACAGCGTCGCCTACCTTCAGCGCACCCGCGCCCGTTGCGGCAGCGACTTGGTCGTGCATGCCAGAGACAATTTTAACGCCTTGGGGCAATCCCAGAGCTTCGGCCAGGCTCCTGTGAACTTCCCCCGCAACCGTCCCGGTTGCCACAGGCGTTGAGAGCATCCCCTCGTCCAATCCGGCCGACTTCAGTATCTCTTCCGACCAGCAGCGGCCTGCAACGTCGAAAGCCAGTGCCCGGCAAGCCAAGGAGTAGTCGATTGCCGTTTCGCCGCAGAGCCTAAAAACGACGTAATCCTCGATTTGCAGGAATTTCCAGAGGTTTTCCTTCAAACTCGGCATCTTTTTCAGCATCTGCATCATTCTAGGCAAAGCGTACAGGCAATTTGGGGCAGCTCCGGCTATCTGCCCGACAGGCACAGCGCTGCGCCTCAATGCCTCAGTTTCGTCGATGCCGTCGCCGTCGGTGTACATTGCAATCGGTGCCAGCGCCCTCCCGGTTTTGTCGATCGGCACAAAGGACTCCCCAAAGGAAGAAACCGCAACAGCCGTTATTTCTCCCGCCGCCTCAACCTGCTGCACGCAACCCCGGATGGCGGCGCACACGTCCGAAAACAAAGCTTCGGCGTCCATTCCGACCTGCCCTGGGGCTTTCGCGTATTCCACGCCGAACGACGCGAGCATCCTGCCGCCCTCTATGAAAGCGGCGCACTTGCAGCTGCTGCTTCCAACGTCAATCCCTAAAAAAACAATAAGCCATCCCTCCAATCACTATCGCGGGCGATGCCCGCAACCCAGATGGGGCTCTGCCCCATACCCCGGCAGAACTCGGAAATGAATTCCTCGTTCCTCACGCGGG
>WRJV01000049.1 GCA_009778415.1 Clostridiales bacterium
CAGGACAGAGATGAAGAACATGAATTCGCTGAAAGCGATACGGCGGGCAATAGAATACGAAGTCAATAGGCACATCGACGCCTTGGAAACGGGTTTTGAGGAGCTGGTGCAGGAAACGCGAAGGTGGGACGACGGCAAGAACCAGAGCTTTTCAATGAGGAACAAGGAAGACGCGACGGACTACCGGTATTTTCCCAACGCCGAGCTGATGCCGATCGTCATAGACGGCGAATGGATAAACAGGGTATTGGAAAACATGCCAGAGCCCGCCAACAGCAAATACGCCAGGTACATGTCCGACTACGGGCTGCCCGAGCAGGACTGCAGGGCGCTGACATCGGCCAAGGCGCTGGCAGACGCGTTTGACGGCACGGTGCAATGCGGAAGCCCGCCGAAAGAGGCAGCCAACTGGATTTTGGTTGAGCTGATAAACTTGGCGAAGTCGGATGGGGTGAACACGGACGACGTGCGGGTTGACAGCGAAAAACTGGCGAAGCTGATCGGCATGGTCGATGAAAAAACCGTCAATCGCACCGTAGCAAAGGAAATTTTCGCAGAAATCTACAGGAACGGCACTGATCCGGCTGAATACGCCGAAAAACACAAGCTCGGAATGGTGTCGGACGAGGGCATGCTGCTCGTGGCGGCAAAACAGGCGATAGCCGAAAACCCCGGACCGGCGTCCGAATACAGGGAGGGGAACAAAAAGGCTTTGGGCTTCTTTATGGGCCTTGTAATGCGAAAGACGGGCGGCAAAGCGGACCCAGCCGTGGCAAACGGCATTTTGAAGAAACTGCTTGATCAAAACGATGCATAAGGTGCGGCATGTTGACGACTGATAAAATGAACAGAATAAACGAGCTCGCAAGGAAATCCAAAATCACAGAGCTCACGGCCGAGGAAAAAGCAGAGCAGAAAACGCTCAGGGACGAATACATAGCAAAGTTCAGGGAGAGCTTCAGGGCGCAGCTTGAACGTATAAAATTCGTCGACGAGCCAGACGCCCCCAAGGAGCGCGGAAGCATGGACAACTGATTTTTTCATCGAAAAATGTTTATTTTCAGCAAATGTTGGTATAATACCGTAGTGATATTTTACCATTAAGGAGCGGAAAATGAAACAGGTCTATCTGGATTATTCGGCGACTACCCCCGTGAAAAAAGAAGTCTTGCAGGAAATGCTCCCGTTTTTTTCGGAAGGTTTTGGCAACCCCTCGAGCCTGTACTCTCCAGGGCAGGCTTCAAAGGAAGCGATCGCCACCGCCAGGATGCGGCTGGCCTCGCTGATTGGCGCAAGCGAAAGAGAGGTGTTTTTCACATCATCAGGGACCGAAGCGGACAATTGGGCGATTCTGGGCGCATGCGATGCCCAAAGCAAAAAAGGCAAACATGTGATTACGACCAAAATCGAGCACCACGCAGTCCTCCATTCCTGCGAATTCCTGGAAAAACACGGGTACAGAGTCACGTACCTTGAAGTCGGGCCAGACGGCGTAGTCGGCCTGAAGGCTCTGGAGGACGCCATAACAGACGAAACCGTGCTGGTCAGCATCATGCTGATAAACAACGAAATAGGGACCATGCAGCCGGTCAAGGAACTGTGCGCCGCAGCCCATGAGCGCGGCATACTCTTTCACACCGACGCAGTTCAGGCGCTCGGCAACGTTCCGATTGACGTAAAAGACTTGGGAATCGACCTTATGTCCGTGTCTGCGCACAAAATCTACGGGCCCAAAGGCGTAGGCGCACTGTACATGAAAAAGGGGACACGGATTTCCAACTACATGCACGGAGGGGCGCAGGAGGGCAAAAAAAGGGCCGGGACGGAGAACCTCGCAGGGATTGTGGGGTTTGGCAAAGCCGCTGCGCTTGCTGAGGGAAACCTTGGCGAGCACATCAAACGGGTTACCGAGCTGAGGGAGTACTTGATTGACCAAGTCCTTTCTGAAATTCCCGACGTCTTCCTAAACGGCAACCGCAAGCTCCGCCACCCGGGCAACGCGAACTTCACGTTCAAATACATCGAAGGCGAGGCTGCGCTTCTCCTTCTCGACACTAAAGGGATTTTCGTTTCAACAGGGTCGGCCTGCTCGTCGGAATCGCTTGAGCCGTCCCACGTGCTTTCGGCGCTGAACATACCTGCTGAATTCATACACGGTTCGCTGCGGTTGACGATAGGCGATTTTACGACGAAAGAAGACATAGATTACGTAGTTGGGGAACTGGCTGCTATCGTAGTGAGGCTCAGGGAGATTTCGTCTGTTTCAAACGAGAAAGGTTGGTAAGAACAATGGCAATGTACAACGATAAGGTTATGGAGTACTTTTTGCATCCAAGGAACGTGGGCGAAATCGAAGACGCTGACGGCACGGGCAAGTACGGCAGCCCGGTATGCGGCGACATGATGAGCATTTCCATAAAAGTTGACGACGACAGGATAACCGACGCAAAATTCAAGACGTTCGGGTGCGGCTCCGCGATAGCTTCATCGAGCGTGGCTACGGAAATGATGATAGGGAAAACCATCGACGAGGCTCTCGCGATCACGAACAAAACCATCGTGGACGAGCTCGGAGGCCTCCCGGCCGTTAAGATACACTGTTCGGTGCTGGCAGACCACGCCATCAAATCGGCTATATACGACTACGCGCAGAAAGCGGGGAAGCATTACGCCGGGCTTGAGGGCTTCGACCCAAACAGCGACGATGACGGCCATGACGACGACGGCCATGGGGAATAAACAGAAAATAGCGGTTGGCCTCAGCGGCGGTGTTGACAGCACAGCCGCTGCTTTGTATTTAATGGACAAAGGCTATAAGGTGGCAGGGGTGTACCTTGACGTTTTGGGCGGCAACGCGCAAGGGAGGAGCGAAGCGCAGCATGCCGCCAGCCAGCTTGGCATCGAGATGGTAGCGGTGGACGTTTCAAAGGAATTCAGCAAAACCGTGATTTCCGATTTTTGCAGCGAGTACATGAAAGGCAGGACGCCGAACCCCTGCGTGATATGCAACCCGCGCATCAAGTTCAAGCATCTTTTGAAGGCGGCAGACGAAATCGGCGCGAGCGGCGTCGCAACAGGGCACTACGCAAAGGTGGCTTACGA
>WRJV01000050.1 GCA_009778415.1 Clostridiales bacterium
GTCATTTACATGTATTTGCTCAACCACCAAGACAGGTTTGTCAAAAGAGACATACCGCCAAACGACCCGTTCAACGTTATCTACCTCCCGGCAGACCTTGAGGCGTACAAAAAAGCCCACCAGCGGAACCCCGAACGGAGCGCAGGGACAGCTGAGGCCGGAACTGACAAAACTGACGATGAAAAATAGTTCCGTTCCCAAAATTATTGTTGAAATAAGAAGGAGGCTCTAGTCATGCAAAAACGTGTCCTGTCCCTTTTGTTGGCGTTGTGCTTGTTAAATGCGTTCATTCCTGCTGTCGTTCATGCGACGACATCGCAAAAAGAAGATTTTATAAACCGTATCCACTCAGGTTTTCAGGCGATCGCAGATGGAGATTATAACTATGCCTGCGATATATTCGGGTTTTCCAGCGACCTATCTAAAGCAAGCTTCAATATAAGCAAGGACTGTGTGAGCAACAGCAGCCTCACGATTTTATACGCAACTGTTAGCAAAGCGTCTGTAAAAGAAGCGGCAGGTGTAATGTCAGCAACTGTGACGCTGTACGTTCAGCAGGACGCGACGGAACACACCTTTGGGTATTTGCAGAAATGGCCGATTGGTGTCTATTCCATGGATTTCATTATGGAGATGAAAAACGGAGCCATATCCATACCCGAGCATATTCTGCTGGATGGGGCGCTTACTTCAGGATTAACTGCTGTATATCTTCCTGGCCAAACGGAAAATTCATTGGTGGTTCGTGATGCGCCTGCCGATTTCCCTTCGCCTTTTATTTACCATTCTCCTGCGTCCTTTTTGACTGAACTATGGCTGATTTTACAAAGCTATGATCTTGAAAGCAGAAAAGCGATATTTTGGGGGTATGGAATTGAGCCTGTCGGTGAGCCAACCAAAGTGCCGCCGCCGGGAGAACCTCTAAACATCGAATGGGAAACGATGACAATAGCGGTGGGCGGCACGCATTCATTAGCAATTAAAGATGACGGCAGTTTATGGGCATAGGGGGCAAATTCCTGCGGCGAGATTGGCGATGGTACAGTTACTACTTATTTTTATGATTCCGATCACTTTCCTCAGATTATTGAGGACAAAAACAAGAGTACCCCTGTGAAAATTATGGATTCTGTCATATCGGTTTCGGCCGGCGACTACTACAGCATGGCAATAAAATCCGATGGAAGCCTTTGGGCGTGGGGGGATAATTATGGAGGTAAGCTCGGCGACGGAACTGCCACACGCAAAGCAGTGAATGAGTTAGGACAAAAGATTATAATAGTTGAAAACAACAACAGATCCACCCCCGTAAAGATCATGGATTCCGTTGCGTCGGTTTCGGCCGGCAGCGGTCATGCCATGGCGATAAGAACAGATGGGAGTCTATGGGCTTGGGGAGACAATGCTTGGGGGCAACTGGGCAATTACACCCAAACCAACTGGCATTCACCCGTAAAAATCATGGATTCGGTGGTGTCAATTTCGGCCGGGCGTCTGTATAGCATGGCCATAAAAGCAGATGGAAGTTTGTGGGCATGGGGAGATAATTGGCAAGGTCAGCTTGGCGACGGTACGACAGAAACTCGGACTGCCCCCACAAAAATCATGGATTCGGTTGCATCAGTTTCGGCCGGATTATCGTTTAGTATGGCAATCACAACAGACGGCAGCTTGTGGGTTTTTGGGAATAATTTGAACAGCTCCCTTGGCGACGGCACAACAGAAAATCGACTCTCGCCGGTTAAGACTAAGGATTCCACCGTGTCGGTTTCGGTTGCGTCCAACCATACTATTGCTCTCAAAAGCGACGGCAGCCTGTTGGCTTGGGGGAGCAACCATAGCGGGCAACTTGGAGACGGCACGACAGAAACCCGGGTTATCCCCATAAAAATCATGGACGGTGTGAAGCTGCCTGGAGCCATATTGTTCCAACCCTCGACCGGAGCATCCTCATGGGCGCAAGCCGTTCCAACCCTCGACCGGAGCATCCTCATGGGCGCAAGCCGATGTGGCTACTGCTATTGCCACCGGACTTGTTCCGCACTCTCTGCAATCTGCATACACACAAGCCACAACTCGCGCTGAGTTTTGCGCCCTCGCTGTTGCGCTATATGAAACTGTGACAGGCAAGGAAATCACTGACCTCAAAACCTTCAATGATACAAACGATGTCAATGTGCAAAAAATGGCGGCAGTCAATGTGGTGATCGGAACAGATATTGCGAGAAACTTATTTAGTCCCGATGCTAACCTGACCCGAGAGCAAGCGGCTACCATGCTTGCAAATCTTGCAAATGCGATTGGTAAACCTCTGCCGAAACAAGCATCAGCCGCCATTGACAAAGATAGTTTTTCATCATGGGCATCAGAAGCTATAGGTCAAGTGCAGATGGCGGGAATTATGAGCAGTACAAGCACAACCGCAAATGTGTTTTCGCCCAAAACTCCGTACACGCGGGAGCAGAGCATTATAACGATGTTGCGGTTGTTTTATGCGGTGAAGCAACAATACTGAACTCAGCCGCGCTGGAATGCTCTTAGTGCCGCCGGGCACATTAGTGTCTTTAAAATCGTTCACTGCATACAATGTATTCGCTCCAAAATTTCCGTCAACTTCTAAACGCTGCCCATTTGATCCTTTGTAGCCCAAGTCGTTTAGCCGCTGCTGCCACTATAGACGAATTGAAAAAATTGCTATTCCCACTTGCGCGAATGTCGCATGAGCGACTATAATATATTCAAGCGTTATATAGTATGAAGGAGCATGAAATGGACTACATGACCGCCGCCGAAGCCGCCGAAAAATGGGGCGTTACCATCCGTCAGGTACAACGGCTCTTAGCTGCGAACCGAATAGAGGGCGCAATAAAATATCAAAGGTTGTATCTTGTCCCCGCCAACGCAACTAAACCCGCCGACCCGCGGTTTGAGAAAAAGCAACCGCAATACTCCCTGTCCGACGACCTTGACGAAGTCATCGCGGCGACCGCTTTACCTCTTCCGCGCGATGATCCAGACGCGATTTTGGAGATCGTCTGCAATGAACCGGCGCGGATGCAAAAGGAAGGTTACCTAGCCTATCTGCGGGGTGACTTTAAGCGGG
>WRJV01000051.1 GCA_009778415.1 Clostridiales bacterium
ATGATCCTCTTTCATCTGGACCGTACTCCTTCAGCGGTGGAAGAAGATTTTCACCGGGAGTGCAACGAGACATCCTGCCTGTTCAATACGAACGAAGAACCGTAAGGGTGTTGAAAAGGGTTTTCAGTGTTTTTAGCCCACAATATGTAGCACCTGACCGCCCAACCGTTGCATATTTTTGGCCACGTTCTTTTGGGCGAGCAAAAGAAAGCATACCGTTCATGCCCGGAGAGTTTTCCATAACGGCCACCCGGATGCCGCCTGGCGCGGGTATCAAATGGATCGATGGGTTTCGCAAAAGCTCTACCCATCCGTGCTGGTCATTTGCTGTTGTGCACGGTCAGCATAGCCCGAGCCAGAGCAAAGATCGGTTTGCGTAGCCTGGCGTATAACATTGACCGAATGGGTATGCTTCTGAGCACAAACAGGTGAAGTGCGTCCAACAGTAGGCAAGGCGGCACAAAATGGCCGCCGAGGGCTTGGAAGCGGAGCTGAGCAGCTCAAAACGTCTCGGATCAGTTGCCGGACTGACATGGCTTACCCAGAAAAATTCCAATTAGCACTGACTGGCTGTGCTGAATGAAAACTTTCGAGATTGTCCTGTTTCAAAACAACTTTTTCTCTTCTAAAAACCGTGAGACAGCACTGATTGAATTGGTTGATTATTTTGATAAATTTGTTACCTTAATAATCAACAATATGTTTTTTAAGAAAATGAAAAATCAATTGGTTTGAATATATGCCTATCTTTGCAATGATACGGTATCATAAAAGAGAATACCCCGACGATATTCCAATTACTGTTCAAGAAATTGCCGGAAATTTTGATGTAAAAGCAATAGCTCCCTCTATATCGTATTCACTTCACACTGAATATAGTTACGGTAAACGGAATTTTAAGAACAGTTATTTGGATAAATACCATAACATTGTTAATGCTAATAAAAATGGAGTTCCAATGCTTTGGTATGATACAGCATGGGCTGTGGATTTTGCGAATTTTATAATTGATTTAACATCGGATTGTGAGCAACCTAAGTATATTGAAATTCATCCACCATTTTCTGATTATACAAATTCACTCCATGCCTTTATGGAGAAATATAAATTTTTTGAGGATATAGTATTAAATTGTTATCCTGAAACTCAAATATTGATTGAAAATCGAAGTGGAACTTTATATAAAAACGGCATTTTCTGTGTTACTATAGTTGAGCAGATTATTGAATTGGTAAATGAATTGGTGAAAACTAATAGCTCTTTGAGGATTACACTTGATATTCCACAATTATATACTGCACATGAGGAGGTAAAGACAGATAAAAGAGTATATGGACAATTACTGGATAGCCTTGTGGAAATTAGAAATTATATTGTTGGGGTTCATCTGTGGGGTAAACGGACTACAGATAAAGGCAAACGTGTGGCCCACACAGGTGATTTGGACGACTATTTCTTAGGCGATGAAGAAGCAAAGAATATATTTCTGTCATCTATGCACAATCTTTTTAACGATGATATTAAGCGAAGTATGGTTTTAGAGGTTAATAGTCAAAATGATGATATGCTTTCAATTATAAGAGATTTACGAGATAACGGATTTTCATTTAAGTAGGCTCTATGAAATGGTGATAGCGCGAAATTGAGTTAATTCCTGAATCCGTGACGTCCTTTGCCGGAGTTCCTCGTTTGGGTCTTTTGCGGAGGATTTTCATTGATGCAAATAAATCACTACTACAGGGAGAAATGTATATGTTATCATGGATGAGGAGCTATTTGATTAGTTTTCCACTATGTGGTTTAACGTCTTTTTTTTCATACTACATACTTAAAACAGTGGGAGATACAATATCAGGACGTGAAAATGAGATGATAACTCTTTTATTTAATCATATATCTCCATCGCTATGGATAATATTTTTTGTTGTTATATTAACTGGATATGTTGGGCTATTATTTTCAATTGTTACTGCTGCCATTTTCTCAAATTTAGTGTCTCAATTTTCTAGCCTTATGAATAACTCCAGATAGTAAACAACGGCTATCTTATTCTGGTTTCTGTTGGCAGAAAAGGAGGATTGCAGCACCTCCCTTTCCTTTGAAAACATGCTAAAATTCCTTTACTTCTGTAGGGATGGGGCAAATCGTTGATCCTGAACTGGAGCAATTCAAAACCGATGTGATTTTGCCGGAACTGGCGGCGACGGGGGTTATGCCTTGGACAGCCCGCGCCAGCCCGTAGATGGGAAGAGCGCAGCGAAACGCTCTTCCCTCGGACCTGTCTGAAAGCTCCCAAAGTTCGGTCTAGCAACGGCCCCGGTCACTCCCTTCAATCATTTCCATGCGCGGAATGCGGGCCGGACAGTTCCCGTAAGCTTGTTCGACGGTGACGCTCACCGCGCACTGTGCGTTTGGCCAGATTTCCCTTATCTCGTCGGTCGCCTCGATAACGTTGGCAAGTCCGTTGATCCGGGCACGACGCTGGCGCCCAAAGTCCACGAACAGCATACCGATGTGTGGATTTGACAGGATATTGCCTAAACTGTTGTAGAGACCATTGCCTGAATAGTCCGGGAAGATCAGCCGCCGCTCATCAATCACCCGAAGCGCCGGTAACGGATTCCCCAAGCGTCCGTATTCACGGCCACGAAAGCTAGCATCGCAATGACCGCCTGCGCTTGCCGTGGAGATGAAGAAAAAGGGCTGCTCCTCGATGAAATGCGCCAACGAGACATGAATAAAAGGCTGTATCATCGCAGCCAGGTTATGTTCATTCCAATGATAACGGCTGCTGGGGAAGCGCTCGCGCATCTCCAGTTCGCCAGAGTGCCCTAGGAGATTGTCTGGCATGACAGTTCGTACGCCTCCATTTTCCATATCGACTCCTTTTTGTGCTTGCATAGTAGCGTGGGAAAGGATAATAGCAAACGATCGGTCGTTTGTAAACAGGTAGGAGATCCAATGGCAAAAACGTCGCGTACAGAGATTATTGCCGTGGCGCGAGACCTCATGCGGGATCGTGGCTATGTCGGCACGTCCATGAAAGACGTGGCGGATCGTGTTGGCCTGCTCAAAAGTAGTCTCTACAGCCACTTCACGAGCAAGGAAGA
>WRJV01000052.1 GCA_009778415.1 Clostridiales bacterium
TGCTTAAGTATCCGCACACCGAGGCACTCACCGCTCGCGCCGTCGATGACCAGCGCAAGCTCCACCGGCCCGTTGTAGGCTATCGGCTTGCTGATGAAACCGTAAAGCCCGCTTTCGGTGCGCAGGACAAAGCTCACAGCCGGGAATTTTTCTGCACGTTCCTTGGTAAGGGCCTCGCCGGTAACATCCAGAAAATCGGTGGCAGACACGCCGGCCACTGCCGCCAGCGCACCCAGCTCCTCGTCGCTGGCCCGCCCGGATTTCTGGGCGGTACACCCGCATAGCAGTAGCGTTAGCAGCAGCGTTAGCGTTAGCATTAGCGTTAGCCGCAATATAAAAAAACGCATCCTCATTCTGTCCCTTTCGGCAGCTTGTCCATAAGTGACACTATAGTTCCCCATGGCAAAAGTATACCAAAAACAGTATACTTTTGCCACGTTTTGTTTTAGTCTCGCTTCTTGAATAATTCAAATGCCTCGATTGTTCCGCCCGCTGCGTCGCAAGCTGTGATCGCCAGCGTTTCCGCGCCTGCCGAAACCCTCACGAAGTTTGGCGCATCGGCTGTGGTTACTATATACGGCTGCCCTGCTGGGGCATAACTCTCTTTGCCGCCTGACGCCGCCATCACCTGCACCGGGCCATGCGCCTTTGCGCAACGGGAATAGACGTGCTGATGGCCCACAAGCAGCAGGTCGACGCCGTGTTCTTCCAGCGCTGGCAGGAAACGCTCCTGCATGGTCTTTGCGCGGGCAATGTCCTTTGGTATGTCTGCCACAGGCCAAAACGGGTGGTGGCAGACAGCGACCCGCCAATTGGCTTCCCTGGCTGCCTTGCTGCACAAATCCTCCTTTAGCCATTCTACGTCCTCGTCGTTTCCGGCACCCATGATGTTGCTGTCCAGCACGGTGAAATGAACGCCGCCCATGTCGAACGAGTAAAAACAACCCTGATACGGCATTTGGGGTGCAGATTTCGGCCATTCAAACTTCCCGGTCAAGTTCTTTGAGCTGTCGTGGTTTCCTGCTGCGGCTGCAACGTGCAATCCGTCCAAAGATGCCCCAACCGCTTGAAAAAAATCCCGCCATTCGCTTTCGTCGGCGCCGTCGTTGACGGTGTCGCCGCCGAGCAGCAGCAGCGAGGGTTTGGGAGCTTTACTTAGCGCGATCTTTAGAAGCGCCTCAAAACCGCTGTAGTCTCCTGTCTGCGGGTCAGCCTGTGTGTCGCTCATGAACAAGAAGATAAATGGATTTTCACCAGCCGCCTCCGGTGCTGCGTACTCTGTCGCCTTCGGCACTGCGCACTCTGCGACACCGCTGTCGTAACGGCCAAACCCCGCCGCATAGGCTTTGACCACAATGCCCGGGCCGACCTCAATCGGCAGTGCCAGCTGAGGCTGAAAATAGGTGGTGCTCGGGTTGTACACGGGGCTGTCCAGAGTCGGCTCGCTTCCGTCTGTCGTGTAGTGTATTTTCACTTGGTCCAAAAAATCGTGCCCTGCAGTTATATGACCTTCCTGGAAACTGAGCATAGGCTCAGGCCACATGCCGGGCGATGCCGTGCTGACGGTAATCCTGGCCGCTTTGTTTACCATTGCAGCAGTATTCGTGCTGCCAATGCTGTCTTGGCCAATAAAAAACCTTAAGTCATCCTCCCTCGCTTGCTCCGGATCATCTGAGTCTATTTTGGATGCCCAGGCTATGACAGGCTTTACGCGCACAGCCCCTGCCGCACTGCCGCTTTTTATGCCGGGGTAGCAGTACTGTGGGCCGGTTGCCTGCTCAACTGTGAAATTCGCGTAGTATCCGTCAGCGGCTTCGACCTTAACGCTTTTTGCGCTTGGCTTAATCCCTGCAAGCTCAAAGAGGTAGTCCAAACCCACTCCCTTGGCAACAGCAAAACTCTTTGTGGGCCAGTTGTTCAGCGTCGAGTAAACGTACTCTGCATACCCTGCTTTCATCTCCTTCAGATCGTCCAGCGTAAAAAAAAGCTCCTTCGCGACGCCGTCGCCGCCTATGGTCAGCACCGTATCAGTGCCATTAACCGAATACAGGCCGGTGCCGGATGCTGGTTCCTCCTCTTGCACGACTTCACCGGCTTCGCTTTCCTGCTGGCTTGCAGCATCGACAGCCATGCGAATGCGCAGCAGGCTTTCTATGTCCTCGTAACCGCTTCCCGGCTGCCACAGCACCCTAATTGAGCCGTCCGGCCCCGGCGCGAGCACCCCTTTGCTCAAATCCTCCCCCGGCACAGTTGTTTTTTCGCCTTCCGTGCCCAGCACCTCGAAAACCTTGCCGTGCAGGGACTTGACTTCTACCTCGTAAAGGGCTTCGTTAAGCGGTACCCCGCTTTGCCCTCCAATGCTTTCCGTGTCCATGTATTTGATCATTTCGCCTAAAAACACGGCTGCGTCGGCGTTGGTTGAAAACCATGCGATGTTGTGTACGTTCATGCCCAGTTTGATGTAGGGCGATATGTTCGTCGGGGCGTCCGCCCCTTCGTACTTGATGTAATAGCGGGATTTCACCATGTTGACCACTTCGTTCTTCTTGAAGCCGTCAACGGATTTCATCGTGAAAAATGCATGGCTGTCCACATAGTCAAAACGCGAGAAAATCTGCGCAAGCTCAATCGAGGCGTCCTTGCTGCCGTAGTACTCGTACATGTAGGGCTCGATCCCCTCAATCAGGCTGTCAAAAGCCCATACGGATGTTATCTCCTTCTGAGGCACCTCCTCATAGAGCACCAGGCGCTCCACCATCTTCACCCAGTAAGGCCCAAACTGGCCCTGCACGGCAAGCCTCGCAGGTGCCGTATCCTCGTCAAGCACGGCTTCCCCGTCGATTGTGAGCGCAAGCATCAGGTCTGGCGTCGACGCGATCACCTCGCCTGACACAAGGCAGTAGTAGGCGTCCTGCCCGACAACGCCCACTCCGGCGTAGTCTGCCAAGTCGCCGCCGAGAGCCTCTATCACTTCACTGAGGTACGGCCCGCGCATGTGGAAGCTCTCAGTCATGCCGGTGGTGCGCTGATAGCTTGCGTCCAGCTCGTGCTGCGGCAGCCCCCGCAGTTCGGCGACAGTTATCAAGGCAGTGCCGCCCGGCAGCCCTTCAAC